>NZ_JBJJLN010000004.1:0-153678 GCF_046230725.1 Pseudomonas sp. KCJK9000
ATGGCGCGAGATAGCGTCGTATGAACCAGGCGGTCGCGCGCGGCTGTCACAGGCGAAACTGGCCGAAAACAAACGTAGGAGCGAGCGCAGCTCGCGATGCGCCGCGCGGGCGGCGCTCGATCTCACAGGCGCTAAAAACCCCAAGGCAGGCACCTCTAAGCCCTCTGATCTTACTGTTCAGCCTCTGCGGCCGCGTGCAGTCCAACCGCCACAGTATCAGCCCGGCCGAACGACCTCACCCGTCACCAAATCTCGAATCACACTGGGATTCTTGCGCCCCCCCAGCGCCCCACCCAGTACCAGGTCGAGCTGGCCATGGAAGTACTGCTCCACCCGCAACCGGCTCTTCGCCGCCGGGCGCCCGCCCGGGTTGCATGAAGTGGAAATCAGCGGCCCCACCAGCGCACACAGCTCGCGCACCTGAGGATGATCGCTCACCCGCAGCGCCACGGTATCGTGCTGCCCGGTCACCCACTCAGGCAACAGATCCTGGTGCGGTACCAGCCAGGTGTTCGGGCCGGGCCAGGTGCTGCTCATGCGGTCGATCCAGTCCTCGGGAAAGTCCTCGAACAGAAAGTCGAACTGGCGGATGTTGTCGGCGATCAGGATCAGGCCTTTATCCACAGGTCGCGATTTAAGCGCCAGCAGGCGATATACCGCGTCCTCGTTCCACGGGTCGCAGCCCAGGCCCCAGACCGCTTCCGTAGGGTAGGCGATGACTGCGCCCGCCCTGATCTCACGTGCGGCTTGTTGCACACGAAAACTGCTCACCATTTTGCGTTTCTCCGCCTTGTTGACCTTGCCTGCGCGCAGTGTACTTAGCCGGCGCGGGCAAACCAACGCCCGCCGACATTGCTGACCCGGCCTTCAAGTTCCAGCTCGGTCAACTGCGCCAGCACCTCGGCCAGCGACTGTTCAGTGAAGTGGGCCAGGTTCTCGCTAGTCTGTGGCGCAGCATGGAGCAGGGCAAGCAGCGGGTGAAGTGGCTTTTGCACGACAGCGGGGGGCAGGTTCTGCCAGCCGCGCAGGCTTTCAAGGATCTGGTCTACGCTCTCCACCAGCAATGCGCCGTCGCGAATCAACTGATGGCAGCCCTTGGCCGCAGGGTGGTGGATGGAACCTGGTATTGCGTAAACCTCACGGCCCTGCTCGGCGGCCAGACGAGCGGTAATCAACGAGCCACTGGCCAGGCTCGCCTCGACCACCAGCACACCAAGCGACAAACCACTGATGATTCTGTTGCGCCGCGGGAAGTTGCCAGGCAGCGGCCCGGCATCGAGTGGGTACTCGGAAACCAGGGCGTTGCCGCTATCGATCATCATCCGTGCAAGGTCGCGATGGCGCTGTGGATAAAATTTTTGCAAGCCGGTGCCTAGCACACCAATGGTGCCTCCACCGACCTCCAGTGCCGCCCGATGAGCGGCACCATCTATACCCAGGGCAAGGCCGCTGGTGATGGTGAAACCTGCTTGCGCCAGGTAGCGCGAGAACGCCCTGGCGGTGTCCAGTGCCGGTGGGGTGGCGCGCCTGCTGCCCACGATTGCGACCTGCGGCCGGTCGAGCAGTGCAGGGTCGCCCGCCACGAACAACAAGGGCGGCGCATCGTCGATTTCATTCAGTAAAGCAGGGTAGCCAGGGCCGTCCCACATCAGTAAATGCTGGCCAGGCCGCTCTAGCCAGGCCATGGCAGCCAGCGCGCCATCGCGCACTTCTGGGCTGCGCCGCGCATCGATGGTGGCTTGGCCAACACCCAGCGCGCGCCAGGCAGAGCCCGGCGCACTGAGTGCGGATGATGCGCTGCCAAAGGCTTGGACAAGGGTTCGAAAGCGTCGCAACCCCGTCTCAGGCAAGCGATGCAAGCGTAGTCGGGCTTCCAGTTCTGCAGGCGCACAAGACGACGAATGGTCGTTCAACATACTGATCATCCTTGATCGATACAGGGCCATCTACGTGGCACAACCTGTGGATAAGTCTGTGAGTAACAGTTTGAAAAGCTGTCCATGATTTGCCGGCTATCAGGTCTATAGAGACCGTAGACGAGCTTTCGCAGGTGCTGAAATCAGCGTTTGCCTTTATTATGTGTGTTCAGTTTTCAACCGACAGACAGTGACTGCCTGACCTTATGGCCATCTTGAACATTCTCGAATTCCCCGACCCGCGCCTGCGCACCATTGCCAAACCGGTAACGGTGTTCGACGACGCTCTGCGTCAGCTGATCGACGACATGTTTGAAACCATGTACGAAGCCCCTGGCATCGGCTTGGCCGCGACCCAGGTCAACGTGCACCAGCAAGTCGTGGTCATGGACCTGAGCGAAGACCGCAGTGAACCGCGTGTCTTCATCAACCCAACGGTCGAAGAGCTCACCCACGATATGGGCCAGTATCAGGAAGGCTGCCTTTCGGTACCGGGCTTCTACGAAAACGTCGACCGCCCGCTGCGGGTACGGGTCAAGGCCCAGGATCGCGACGGCAAGCCTTACGAGCTGGAATGCGAAGGCCTGCTGGCAGTGTGCGTGCAGCACGAGTTCGATCACCTCAATGGCAAGCTGTTCGTCGACTACCTGTCACAGCTCAAGCGCGACCGGATCAAGAAAAAGCTGGAAAAACAGCACCGTCAGCAAGCCTGATCCCGACCTTCCAGAAGGCTTGCTCCGGCAAGCCTTCTTCTTTTTGCAAGCGAGAACTCCATGCGCATCGTCTTTGCAGGCACTCCAGAGTTTGCCGCCGAACACCTCAAGGCCCTGCTCGACAGCCCCTACCAGATCGTGGCTGTTTATACCCAGCCCGACCGCCCTGCCGGCCGCGGCCAGAAGCTCATGCCGAGTGCGGTCAAAGCTTTGGCTTTGGCCCATGACATCCCTGTATTGCAGCCGCAGACCCTGCGCAACCCCGAGGCCCAGGCCGAGCTCGCCGCGCTCGAGCCCGACCTGATGGTGGTCGTTGCCTACGGCTTGATTCTGCCGCAGGCAGTGCTCGACATCCCGCGCCTGGGTTGCATCAACAGCCACGCCTCGCTGCTGCCACGTTGGCGCGGCGCGGCACCGATCCAGCGCGCCGTGGAAGCGGGCGATGCTCAGAGCGGCGTGACGGTGATGCGCATGGAGGCCGGCCTGGACACCGGGCCAATGCTGCTAAAAGTGACCACCCCGATCAGCGCTGACGATACCGGCGGCAGCTTGCACGATCGTCTGGCGCAGATGGGCCCGGCGGCTGTGATCCAGGCCATCGCCGGGCTGGCAGATGGTTCATTGCAAGGTGAAGCTCAGGACGATGCCATGGCCACCTATGCACACAAGTTGAACAAGGACGAAGCACGCATCGACTGGAGCCGCCCGGCCGTCGAGCTTGAGCGCCTGATCCGCGCTTTCAACCCTTGGCCGGTGTGCCACAGCACGCTCGACGGCGAGAGCGTCAAAGTTCTAGCCGCCAGCTTGTGCACCGGTACGGGTGCGCCGGGTGAAATCATCTCCGCCAGCAAGGATGGCCTGGTAGTCGCTTGTGGTGATCAGGCGTTGAGCCTGACCCGGCTGCAACTGCCAGGTGGCAAGGCGCTGAACTTCAGTGACTTGTTCAACAGCCGTCGCGAGAAGTTCGCCGCCGGCAAGGTACTTGGCCAATGAACCCGCGCTTGGCCGCCGCCCGTGCCCTCGCAGCTGTACTTAGCGGCAAGGCTTCGCTGAACAGTTCGCTGCCCGGGCAACTGGAGAAGGTCGATGAGCGCGACCGTGGCCTGACCCAAGACTTGGCGTTCGGCACCGCCCGCTGGCAGCCACGCCTGGACCTGCTGGCAGCACAATTGCTGCAGAAGCCGTTCAAAGCCGCCGATGCCGATGTGCAGGCGCTGCTGTTGGTCGGCCTGTACCAGTTGTTCTATTCCCGCATCCCAGCCCATGCAGCGATTGGCGAGACCGTCGGCTGCGCCGACAAGCTCAAGAAACCTTGGGCCAAGGGCCTGCTCAATGCGGTATTGCGCCGCGCCCAGCGCGAAGGCCAAGCACTGCTTGCCAGCATGGAACGCGACCCAGTGGTGCGCACCGCTCACCCACGCTGGTTGCAAAAATCGCTCAAGGCGTTCTGGCCAGAGCAGTGGGAAGCCATCTGCGCCGCCAACAATGCTCACCCGCCAATGATCCTGCGAGTCAACCGCCGCCACCATAGCCGCGAAGCTTACCTGGCGTTACTGACGGCAGCAGGCATTGGCGCCAGCGCCTGCCAGTACAGCCGTGACGGTATCGTACTGGCCCAAGCCTGCGACGTGCGCAGCCTGCCTGGTTTCGCCGAGGGCTGGGTGAGTGTCCAGGATGAAGCCGCGCAACTGGCAGCTGACTTGCTCGAACTGGCACCTGGACAGCGTGTGCTGGATGCCTGCTGCGCCCCCGGCGGCAAGACCTGCCACCTGCTGGAAGCCGAAGCTGGCCTGGGCCAGGTGGTGGCCATCGACCTTGAGGCCAAACGCCTGGCCCGCGTGCGTGAGAACCTTGACCGCCTGCAGCTCGATGCCGAGCTGATTGCCTGCGATGCCCGCGAAACCGCCAGCTGGTGGGACGGCAAGCCGTTCCAGCGGATTCTGCTCGATGCGCCATGCTCGGCCACCGGGGTGATCCGCCGCCACCCGGACATCAAGCTGACGCGCCAGGCCGAGGACATCCCGGCGCTGGCCACGCTGCAAGGCGAACTGCTCGATGCGTTGTGGCCGACCCTGGAGGTGGGCGGCATGCTGCTGTACGCGACCTGCTCGAGCCTGCCGACCGAGAACACCGAGGTGATCGAAGCCTTCCTTGCCCGCACCCCGGGCGCCCGCGAGCTGGACCTGGCCACCGCGGCCGGCCTGCGCCAGCCCCATGGCCGCCAGTTGCTGGCCCAGGAAGGCGGCCATGACGGGTTCTACTATGCCAAGCTGATCAAGATCGCCGCCTCGCGCGGTTAAGCACACAGGGTAGGGAGTAGCGGATGAAGATCATCATCCTCGGTGCAGGGCAGGTAGGCGGTACGCTGGCCGAACACCTGGCCAGCGAAGCCAACGATATCACCGTGGTCGATACCGATGGCGACCGCCTGCGCGACCTCGGCGACCGCCTGGACATCCGTACCGTACAGGGCCGCGGTTCGCTGCCCACGGTGCTGCGCCAGGCCGGTGCCGACGATGCTGACATGCTAATTGCGGTGACCAACAGCGATGAAACCAACATGGTCGCCTGCCAGGTGGCCTATACGCTGTTCCACACCCCGACCAAGATCGCCCGAGTGCGCGAGTCAGCCTACCTCACCCGTGAGGAGCTGTTCGACAATGACCATATTCCGGTCGACGTGCTGATCAGCCCTGAGCAGGTAGTGACCAACTACATCAAGCGCCTGATCGAGCACCCAGGCGCCCTGCAGGTGATCGACTTTGCCGGTGGCAAAGCGCAACTGATGGCAGTGAAGGCCTATTACGGCGGCCCGTTGGTGGGCCAGCAACTGCGTCAGATCCGCGCCCACATGCCCAATGTGGATACGCGCGTTGCGGCCATCTTCCGCCGCGACCGCCCAATTACACCACGCGGCGATACGGTGATCGAAGCCGATGACGAAGTGTTCTTCATCGCCGCAAAGAAGGACATCCGCGCCGTAATGGGCGAACTGCGCCGCCTCGATGAAACCAACAAACGCGTGGTCATCGCCGGCGGAGGGCAAATCGGCGAGCGCTTGGCCGAGGCCATCGAAAGCCGCTACCAAGTGAAGATCATCGAAATGAGCCAAGCTCGTTGCCGTTATCTTTCCGACACCTTGGAAAGCACCGTGGTGTTGCAGGGCAGTGCTTCGGACAAGGACCTGATGCTGGAAGAGAACATCGCCGACGCCGATATATTTCTGGCCCTGACCAACGACGACGAGGCCAACATCATGTCCTCGCTGCTGGCCAAGCGCCTGGGCGCACGCAAGGTGATGACCATCATCAACAACCCGGCCTATGTCGACCTCGTGCAGGGCGGTGAGATCGACATCGCCATCAGCCCGCAGCTGGCCACTATTGGTACATTGCTTGCCCACGTGCGGCGCGGCGATATCGTCAGTGTGCACTCGCTACGCCGCGGTGCGGCCGAGGCCATCGAGGCGGTGGCCCATGGTGACGCCAAGTCGAGCAAAGTGGTTGGTAAAGCCATCGAACATATTACCTTGCCACCGGGCACTACCATTGGCGCG
This sequence comes from Pseudomonas sp. KCJK9000, assembly GCF_046230725.1. Taxonomy (NCBI): domain Bacteria; kingdom Pseudomonadati; phylum Pseudomonadota; class Gammaproteobacteria; order Pseudomonadales; family Pseudomonadaceae; genus Pseudomonas; species Pseudomonas sp. KCJK9000. The sequence goes on from NZ_JBJJLN010000004.1 coordinate 6,186, forward strand.
ATCATCCGCGACGAGCACGTGTTGATCGCCCACGACGATACCGTTATCGAGTCAGGCGACCATGTGATTCTGTTCGTTGTGGATAAAAAGCACATTCGGGATGTGGAAAAGCTGTTCCACGTCGGCTTGAGTTTCTTCTAGGGGGCAAGCATGCGCGAATCGCTGGAGAAGATGCTGGCCAAAGGTGTGGATAACCCGCTGCTGCGATTCGGCCTGGGTAAAGCCTGGCTGGATGAGGGCAATGGCGCCCAGGCGGCGCTGCACTTGGCATGCTGCGTGGCGCAGGACCCGAAGTACTCGGCTGCTTGGAAGCTGCTAGGCAAAGCCCACCAGTTGCAAGGGGACCTTCCTGCTGCGCGCAAAGCCTGGGAGGACGGCATCCTCGCGGCCCAGGCCCATGGCGATAAGCAGGCCGAGAAAGAGATGGCAGTGTTCCTGAAGAAGCTCAACAAAACGTCTGGTTGAAGCGCGTCGGTAGCAGCGGGTTCACCCGCGATGCGTCGGTAAAGCCAACATCGCATTCGCAGGTAAATCCGCTTGCACAAACGCTTAATACCAGCGCGGCTCGCCTGCCGGGCGCTTCTTGAAGCGCTTCATGCTCCACATGTACTGGCTGGGATACTCGCGCACGTAACGCTCGACGACTTTGCTCATGGCTGCCGCCGATACGTTGACGTCGGTGCTGTACATCTCAGGCGGTGCCGCTTCGAGGAACACCTTGAAACCTGAGCCGTCCGGCAGGCGCAGCGCGTGCAGGAATACCCCCACCGCCTTACCACCTGCCAGCATGTTCGGCACGAACTTGCTGGTCAGCGCCTGAGTGCCCAGGAACGGCACGAACACTCCGGCTGATTCCGCCGGCTCCGGGTCGGCAGGGATACCGACCTGCCCGCCGCGCCGAACTTCCTTGATCACGCTCAGGATGCCTTCCTTGGTCGACGGGGCCACGCGGTTGCCCATCTGCACCCGCTGTTCACGCAACAGGTCATCCACTGCCTTGAGCTTGGGCGGGCGGTAGAAGATGATCGGTTTGCACTGGTTGCAGTAGAAGTGGTTGAGCACTTCCCAGTTGCCCAGGTGGCTGGTGATGCCGACCACACCCTTGCCCGAGGCCAGGGCCTGCTCCAGCACCTCCAGGCCATGCACTTCCTTGACCAGTGCCAGCGAACGCTGCGGCGGCCAGATCCAGGCACAGGCACTCTCGACGAAAGACTTGCCGATGTCCTTCAGCGCCCGGCCAACCAGCTGTTCGCGTTGCGCCGGCTCCATTTCCGGAAAGCACTTGGCCAGGTTGATGCGCACGACGTTGCGCGAACCGTTGGGAACCTTCCACATCAGCCAGCCGATGCCGGCGCCCACACGCTGCACAGCGCCCCAGGGCAGCTTGGCAAACAGACGCAGCACCCCGACCATCAGGGCGCCCTTGAACTTTTCCACAGGCAATTCCTTATTTCAGCAAGGCGCGTATTGTAACCCCTCAGCGCACCAAGGCGGCGTAGCGATCGCAATCGGTGGTGTGATCCATGACCATGCCGGTGGCCTGCATGAAGGCATAGCAGATGGTCGGGCCAACGAAGGTGAAGCCAGCTTTCTGCAACGCCTTGCTCATGGCCTTGGCTTGGTCGGTAACGGCCGGCACATCACTACGGGCCTGGAAGTGGTTGATCTTCGGCTCGCCACCGACAAACGACCAGAGCCACTGCGCAGGGTTATCCACAGCCAGCCAGGCCTGGGCGTTGCGCCGGGCAGCTTTGAGCTTGAGGCGGTTGCGGATGATGCCCGCATCCAGCATCAGCTCCTCGATGCGTTCATCGCTCATGGCGGCCAGTTTCACCGGATCGAAGCCGTACATCACCTGGCGATAACGCTCGCGTTTGCGCAAAACGGTGATCCATGAAAGCCCTGCCTGGAACCCTTCGAGCAAAAGCATCTCGAACAGCAACGCCGGGTCACGCTGGGGCGTCCCCCACTCCTGGTCGTGGTAGGCCTGGTACAACGGATCGTCGGTACACCAAAAGCAGCGTGGCATAAGGCTCCAATGAGTAGAGGGCGAAGCGAATCAGGTTATACTCCCGCTCTTTACATCCGCATCCCCAGATACAGGTGAATTTCGTGAGCCAGCCTACGCCAGCCGTGCGTACCTTCCAAGACCTGATCCTCGCCCTGCAAAACTACTGGGCCGAGCAAGGTTGTGTGGTGCTTCAGCCCTACGATATGGAAGTAGGCGCCGGCACTTTCCACACCGCTACCTTCCTGCGCGCCGTGGGTCCAGAAACCTGGAACGCCGCCTATGTGCAGCCAAGCCGTCGCCCTGGCGACGGGCGGTATGGCGAAAACCCCAACCGCCTGCAGCACTATTACCAGTTCCAGGTGGTACTCAAGCCCAACCCTGCCAACTTCCAGGAGCTGTACCTCGGCTCCCTGAAAGCCATCGGCCTGGACCCGCTGGTCCACGACATTCGCTTCGTCGAAGACAACTGGGAATCGCCGACACTGGGCGCCTGGGGCCTGGGCTGGGAAATCTGGCTCAACGGCATGGAAGTCACTCAGTTCACCTACTTCCAGCAAGTCGGTGGCATCGAGTGCTACCCGGTCACCGGTGAAATCACCTACGGCCTCGAGCGCCTGGCCATGTACATCCAAGGCGTCGATTCGGTCTACGACCTGGTTTGGGCCGATGGCCCGTTCGGCAAGGTCACCTATGGCGACGTGTTCCACCAGAACGAAGTGGAGCAGTCGACCTACAACTTCGAGCACGCCAACGTCGAAAAGCTGTTCGAGCTGTTCGATTTCTATGAAAGCGAAGCCAACCGCCTGATCAAGCTGGACCTGCCGCTGCCGACCTATGAAATGGTCCTGAAGGCCTCGCACACCTTCAACTTGCTGGACGCTCGCCGCGCCATCTCGGTAACCGAGCGTCAGCGTTACATTCTGCGTGTTCGTACCCTGGCCCGGGACGTGGCGCAAAGCTATCTGCAAGCCCGTGCACGCCTGGGCTTCCCGATGGCTACCCCTGAACTGCGTGACGAAGTGTTGGCGAAGCTGGAGGCTGCACAATGAGTGCTCAAGATTTCCTGGTAGAACTGGGCACCGAAGAGCTGCCACCCAAAGCCCTGGCAAGCCTGGGCGATGCCTTCCTGGCAGGCATCGAGAAAGGCCTGCAGGCTGCTGGCCTGAATTACACCGGCAAGCTGGTTTATGCCGCACCGCGCCGCCTGGCCGTATTGATCCGCCAGCTCGACGTGCAGCAGCCTGACCGCAGCATCAACATCGACGGCCCACCCATGCAGGCGGCCTTCAAAGACGGCGAGCCTACTCAGGCTGCCTTGGGCTTTGCCAAGAAGTGTGGGGTCGAGCTGGCCGAAATTGACCAGAGCGGTGCCAAACTGCGCTTCTCTCAGCATATCCCGGGCAAGGCCACCGCCAGCCTGCTGCCGACCATCGTCGAGGACTCGCTGAACGACCTGCCGATTCCCAAGCGCATGCGCTGGGCTGCCAGCCGTGAAGAGTTCGTGCGTCCCACTCAATGGCTGGTGATGCTGTTCGGCGACCAGGTTGTCGATTGCACCATCCTGTCGCAGAAGGCCGGCCGCGAGTCCCGTGGCCACCGCTTCCACCACCCGCAGAACGTGGTCATCAGCGCCCCGGCCAACTACGTTGAAGACCTGCGCAAAGCCTACGTGCTGGCCGACTTCGCCGAGCGCCGCGAGCTGATCAGCAAGCGCACCGCTGAGCTGGCCATGCAGCAGGAAGGCAGCGCAATCGTGCCGCCGGCGCTGCTGGACGAAGTGACCGCCCTGGTTGAGTGGCCAGTGCCGCTGGTGTGCTCGTTCGAGGAGCGTTTCCTTGAGGTGCCGCAGGAAGCCCTGATCACCACCATGCAGGACAACCAGAAGTACTTCTGCCTGCTGGACAGCGAAGGCAAGCTGCTGCCGCGCTTCATCACCGTAGCCAACGTCGAGAGCCGTGACCCCAAGCAGATCGTGCAAGGGAACGAGAAGGTCGTGCGCCCGCGCCTGACCGACGCCGAGTTCTTCTTCAAGCAGGACAAGAAGCAGCCGCTGGAAAGCTTCAACGAGCGCCTGAAGAATGTGGTGTTCCAGGCGCAACTGGGCACTGTCTACGACAAGGCCGAGCGTGTGTCCAAACTGGCAGCGTTCATCGCTCCGCTGATTGGCGGCGACGCTCAGCGCGCTGGCCGTGCCGGCCTGTTGTCCAAGTGTGACCTGGCCACCGAGATGGTCGGCGAGTTCCCTGAAATGCAGGGCGTTGCCGGCTATTACTACGCGCTCAACGACGGTGAGCCCGAAGACGTTGCCCTGGCCCTGAACGAGCAGTACATGCCACGCGGTGCTGGCGCCGAGCTGCCGCAGACCCTCACCGGTGCAGCGGTTGCCATCGCCGACAAGCTCGACACCCTGGTCGGCATTTTCGGCATCGGCATGCTGCCCACCGGCAGCAAAGACCCGTATGCCCTGCGTCGCGCCGCACTGGGCGTACTGCGCATCCTGATCGAGAAGCAGCTGGACCTGGACCTGAGCGCCGCAGTGGAGTTCGCGGTCAAGCAGTTCGGTGCCAAGGTCAAGGCTGCAGGCCTTGCCGAGCAAGTGCTGGAGTTCATCTTCGACCGCCTGCGCGCACGCTACGAAGACGAAGGCATCGACGTTGCAACTTACCTGTCGGTGCGTGCTTTGAAGCCGGCTTCGGCCCTGGACTTCGACCAGCGCGTACAAGCCGTACAGGCCTTCCGTAAGCTGCCTGAAGCCGACGCACTGGCTGCCGTGAACAAGCGGGTGTCGAACCTGCTGAGCAAGGCCGAAGGCGCCATTGCCGAGCAGGTCGAGCCCAAGTACTTCGACAACGCCAACGAGTTCTCGCTGTACTCGGCCATTCAGCAAGCCGACCAGGCCGTGCAGCCGATGGCAGCGGCCCGCCAGTACAGCGAATCGCTCGCCCGCTTGGCGGCTCTGCGCGACCCAGTCGACGCCTTCTTCGAGGCGGTGATGGTCAACGCAGAAGACGCCAAGGTACGTGCCAACCGTTACGCCCTGCTCAGCCGCCTGCGCGGCCTGTTCCTGGGTGTGGCCGACATTTCGCTGCTGGGGTAAGCCTTGAAACTGCTGATTCTCGACCGTGACGGGGTGATCAACTACGACTCCGACGCCTACATCAAGACGCTGGAAGAGTGGGTTCCGATCCCTGGCTCGGTCGAGGCCATCGCGCAGTTGAGCAAGGCGGGCTGGACGGTGGCCGTGGCCACTAACCAGTCTGGCATCGCCCGTGGTTATTACCCGCTGACCACGCTCGAAGCCATGCACGCGCGACTGCGCGAACTGGTGGCCGAGCAGGGCGGTGTGGTGGGCCATATCGTGTATTGCCCGCATGGGCCAGATGAGGGCTGCGACTGCCGCAAGCCCAAGCCTGGCATGCTGCGGGCGATCGCTGAGTATTACCAGGTGAACCTTGAGGGCGTCTGGTTCGTTGGCGACAGCAGCGGTGACCTTCAGGCTGCCCTCGCTGTCGGTGCCCAACCTGTGCTGGTCAAAACCGGCAAGGGTGAGCGGACTCTGGAAAAAGGGGTCCCGCAAAACACACTGATTTTCGACGATCTGGCAGCTATCGCCAGAGCACTTATTTAAACGATGATGCGCCTTTGGGCGTATTTTCCCAGGCGGGCATGACCCGCAACGGTACTTGCCACTATGTCGATCCTGCAGGCGATCAGAATCTTTCTTTTTTACCTGCTGCTGGGCACCAGTTCGCTGCTGTGGTGCACCCTGAGCTTTTTCGTCGCGCCGTTTCTGTCGTTCCCCAAGCGCTACAAGTTCATCAACGTGTACTGGTGCCGCTGCGCACTGTTCCTGGCGCGCACCATCCTCGGTATCAACTACAAGGTCAGCGGTGCCGAGAACGTGCCGAATGAGCCCTGCGTGATCCTGTCCAACCACCAGAGCACTTGGGAAACCTTCTTTCTCTCCCAGTATTTTTCGCCGCTGAGCCAAGTGCTCAAGCGCGAGCTGCTGTATGTGCCGTTCTTTGGTTGGGCCATGGCCATGCTAAGGCCCATCGCGATCGACCGAGATAACCCCAAAGAAGCCCTGCGCCATGTTGCCAGCAAGGGTGACGAGTTGCTCAAGCAGAAAACCTGGGTGTTGATCTTCCCGGAAGGGACCCGAGTACCATTCGGCACCGTGGGCAAATTTTCCCGGGGTGGTACCGCCCTGGCGGTGAATGCTGGGCTGCCCGTATTGCCAATCGCCCACAACGCTGGGAAGTTCTGGCCCAAGACAGGCTGGGGCAAGCGCTCAGGCACCATTGAGGTGGTGATCGGCGAGCCGATGTACGCTGAAGGCACAGGGCCACGGGCCATCGCTGAGCTCAATGACCGCGCTGCCGCTTGGAACGAAGCCACCCAGCGAGCCATGGGCTCCCTGCCGCCAGCTGAGGAAAAGCCGCAGCAACAGATGGCCTGACCTTCTGTGGATAACTTGTGTACAGTTTGTTCGTGAAATGCTTGTTTTACACGCTAAGTGATTGAATTAACTATTTATTTCTAGAGCTAACGATTTCAGTTCGAACGTGCATAAGTTTTTTAAGGCATGAAAAAACCGGCTTTTAAAGCCGGTTTTTTTATCCCTCATCAAACCTTGTCGATGTCCACGTCCTTGGTTTCCTTGAGACAGAATATTCCCACCACCAAGCTGATACCGGTCACCAGCACCGGGTACCAGAGCCCATAGAAGATATCCCCGGTATACACCACCAACGCGAACGAAACGGTGGGCAGGAAGCCACCGAACCAACCGTTGCCGATATGGTAGGGCAGAGACATCGAGGTGTATCTGATCCGCGTTGGAAACAACTCCACCATCACCGCCGCCAGAGGCCCATAAGTCATGGTCGCAATCAGGATCATGGCGACGATCAGCACCACCACCATCACTTGGTTGACCTGTGCTGGGTCTGCCTTGGCCGGGTAGCCTGCCTGCTCGATCGCGGCGCGCATGGCTGTTTCATCGAAGCCATTGATGGTCTTGTCGCCGATGTTCACCACAACATCGCTGCCAGCTACGCTTACCGAGCTGTAAGGCAGCCCCTGTTTGACCAGGAAGGTCTTGACCTTGTCACAGGGGCTGTCGAAGCGGGCCTTACCGACCGGGTCGAATTGGAAGGTGCAGCCTTGTGGGTCAGCCGTTACCACAATGGGTGCCTGGCGGCTGGCCGCATCGATCTGCGGGTTGGCGTAATGGCTCAGCGCCTTGAACATAGGGAAGTACAGCACCGTGGCCAGCAGCAGGCCGAGCATGAGGATCGGTTTGCGCCCGATTCGGTCGGACAGCCAACCAAAGAACACGAAGAACGGCGCGCCGATCACCACGCTGATGATCAACAAGGTGTTGGCCTGAGCCGGGTCCATCTTGAGCATCTGGGTCAGGAAGAACAGCACGTAGAACTGAGCGGTATAGAACGTCACGGCCTGCCCAGCGTTGATACTGAACAACGCTGTGAGTACGACTTTGAGGTTGGGCCAGGAGGTGAACGACTCACGGATCGGCGACTTGCTGACCTTGCCCTGGGCCTTCATTTTCACGAACGCCGGCGACTCATGCATGCTCATGCGGATCCAGGTAGAAATCGCCAGCAAGATAATCGACAGCAGGAACGGCAGGCGCCAGCCCCAAGTTTCGAACTGGTCACCGCTGATATAGCGGCTGCCCAGCACGACCAGTAGTGATAGCAACAGACCCAGCGTAGCCGTGGACTGGATGAAGCCTGTGTGGAACCCACGCTTACCGGGTGGCGCATGCTCAGCCACATAAGTGGCAGCACCACCGTATTCACCACCCAGCGCCAGCCCTTGCAGCATGCGCAACAACACAAGAATGATCGGCGCCGCGATGCCGATGCTGGCGTAAGTGGGCAGCAGGCCAACGGCGAAGGTGGACAGCCCCATCAGTACGATGGTTACCAGAAAGGTGTACTTGCGCCCGATCATGTCGCCCAACCGGCCAAACACCAGCGCACCAAATGGCCGCACCAAAAACCCGGCGGCGAATGCCATGAGCGCAAAAATGAAGGCCGTGGTGTCGTTCACCCCTGCAAAGAACTGCTTGCTGATGACGGCAGCCAACGCCCCATAGAGAAAAAAGTCATACCACTCGAAAACCGTCCCGAGGGATGACGCGAATATGATCTTGCGTTCTTCCCGGCGGCTGGTAGGAGCTGCCGCTGTACCCTGCTCTTGGATGTAATCCGACATCGTTGCTGTCCTCGGCCCGCAGGCCACAGTGATTATTCTTGTTGTTCCACTGCCGGCAGCTTGTGACCGCGAGCTGCCGCTGTTGCACCCTCCTGGGTCAAGGGGTCGGTACTGCGTCTTGGTTCAGGTTGGTTTGGGTGGCCGCTCCTTTAAGGATCAGTTGTGCCGCCTTTTCAGCGATCATCAAGGTGGGGGAACAGGTATTGCCCGACGTGATGTACGGCATGATCGAAGCATCGGCTACACGCAAACCCGGTATGCCGTGCACCCGCAGTTGGTTATCCACAACGTCCAGTGCGCCGCTGCCCATTCGGCAGGTGCCTACCGGATGGAAGATGGTAGTACCGATTTTGCCAGCCGCTTCGAACAGCGCTTCATCGCTTTGCAGGTCTGGCCCGGGCAAATATTCCTTGGGGTCGAACATGGCCAGGGCAGGGGCCTGGACGATGCGCCGAGTCAGGCGGATAGCGTCGGCAGCAACCCGCAGATCCTCGGGGGCACTCAAGTAGTTAGGGTTGATCACAGGCGCGCTGTTCATGTCTGCACCGCCGATATCGATGCGCCCGCGGCTGACTGGGCGCAGGTTGCACACCGAGGCGGTAAACGCCGGGAACGCATGCAGCGGCTCGCCGAAACGCTCCAGCGACAGCGGCTGCACGTGATACTGCAGGTTCGGCGTGGCCTGCTCCTGGCTGGAGCGCACGAATGCGCCCAACTGGCTCGGTGCCATGGCCAGCGGGCCACTGCGGTCATAGAGGTAGCGTAGACCCATGCCCAACTTGCCCCACAGGCTATTGGCCATCTGATTCAGGGTACGCGTGTTGCGGATCTGGTAGATCAAGCGCAGTTGCAGATGATCCTGCAGATTGCCCCCTACGCCGGGCATATCGTGGCGCACAGCGATGCCCAACTGCTCGAGCAATTTACGCGGGCCGATACCGGAGCGCTGAAGAATGCCGGGTGAGCCCACAGCACCCGCACAAAGAATGATCTCGCGACGCGCAGCAAATTCATGCCAGGCGCCTTGCCAGAATGCCTTGACCGCACGTGCGCGGGTATTGCCCAACAACACTTGGTCTACCTGCACCCCAGTGAGCACCGTAACGTTCGGGCGATCTTTGATGGGCCGCAGAAACGCTTTGGCGGCGTTCCAGCGCACACCGCTACGCTGGTTGACCTGAAAGTATCCACAGCCTTGGTTGTCGCCGGTGTTGAAATCGTCGATCTTGCCGATGCCGCTTTGCTCGGCCGCATCGCGAAACGCGTCCAGGATGGGCCAGCTGTAGCGCTGACGCTCGACCCGCCACTCACCCTCTGCACCATGGTGCTCGCTGGCGCCGGCATGATGGTTTTCAGAGGCTTTGAACAACGGCAGCACATCGTTCCACGCCCAGCCGTCGTTGCCTTGCTCGGCCCAATGATCGTAGTCGGCGGCCTGGCCACGCATGTAGATCATGCCGTTGATCGAAGAGCAGCCGCCGAGCACTTTGCCCCGTGGGTAGCCCAGCGCACGGCCGCCCAGACCAGCTTGTGCTTCGGTCTTGAAGCACCAATCGGTGCGTGGGTTACCGATGCAGTAGAGGTATCCGACGGGGATGTGAATCCATGGATAGTTATCGCGCCCACCCGCTTCGAGCAGCAGCACGCGGCAGGAAGGGTCGGCAGACAATCGGTTGGCCAGCAGGCAGCCGGCAGGACCAGCACCTACGACCACGTAGTCGAAGACAGAATCGGCTGATGGCATCTGTAACCTCGCGCCTGATTTTTATTCTTGTTCCGAATCATCTTAGTGAGTAATTTCGTCTTGGGAACACGAAATTTCGCGCAGCCGTTGTGCGTTTTAGCACAGCCATAAGGATCAGCATGTTCGACTGGAACGATCTGCGGTTTTTCCTCGAGTTGCAGCGCAGCGGCCGCCTGCTTACCGCGGCCAAGCGTCTCAACACCACTCACAGCACTGTTGCGCGGCATATCGAGAGCATCGAGAGAAGCCTGGGCACACCCCTGTTCGTGCAGCACGCGCAAGGCTACGAGCTGACCCCGGCGGGGCAAGCGCTGCTCAAGCATGCAGAGGCCATGGAGAACGTTGCTCTGCTGGCGCAGGAAGAAATCACCCAGGCCATCGCGCCCCTGGGCAAGATTCGTCTGGGGGTGACCGAAGGCATCGGCATCATGTTCTTCACCCCGCGTATGAACGAACTATTCGCCCGTTACCCAGGGTTGGAAGTGGAGTTGGTGGCAGTACCGCGTTTCGTCAGCATCCTCAACCGCGAGGCCGAAATCAGCATCCACCTGGAGCGGCCCAACGCCGACTTGCTGATCACCCGCAAGCTCACCGACTACCGCCTGGCGCTGTATGCAAGCCAAGCCTATCTGGACCGGGCGCCCCCCCTGCGTAATCGCGAGGACCTGGCCCGGCATAGCTGGATCGGCTACGTCGACGACCTGCTGTTCAGCCAGGAACTGCTGTTTCTCAACAGCTTCTGTCGCTCACCGCACGTGGTATTTCGCAGCACCAGCGTAATAGCCCAGCAAAGCGCTGCCCGCGCAGGGCTGGGCATCGCCGTGCTACCCAACTACATGGCGCGCCAAGACCCAACGCTGGTGCGCGTTCTGCCCAGCGAAACCATCCAGCGCAGCTATTGGATCTGTACCCGCCGAGAGTTGCACAAGTCGGTGCGCCTGCGTGTGGTTTGGGACTACCTGTTGGCACTGTGTGCGGCGCAACAGCATGAACTGCTAGCCCCATAGCGCCTTGGCGGCCAACAGCAGAGCGGCCAGCCAGCCGGCAACGGCGAACATTTGTTGCAGGCGCGGCCCAGCAATGCGAGTGGCCAAGGGCCTGGCCAGCAGCAGCCCGACCACGGCACCGACAGCGAAAGGTGCGCCGATCCTCCAGTGCATGACCCCGGCCAGGCTGGCGCTGACCACGCCGCCGATCGATACCAGTGCGATAACGGCAAGGGATGTCGAGACGATGCTATTCATGCGCAAGTTGGTATAGCGGTTCAATGCCGGAATGATCACGAAGCCTCCACCCACTCCCAGCAGGCCAGAAAGCAAGCCGGACGTCGCCCCGGTCAATGCCAGGGCGCGCGCGCAGGGTAGCGTCCAGCGCAGGCGACCCTGCAATGGGTTCAGCACGCAAGGCTCGATGTAGCGATGGGCTTCATTGCCCTGGCCGCGCAGGGCGTCGGCCGCCTTGCGCCATATGCGTAGGCAGGCATAGACCAATACGGCGGCGAACACCAACGCCAAGGGTGTATTGGGCAAACGGTGGGCCAGCATCAGGCCCAATGGCGCTGCCGCAATACCGATCACAGCGATGAACAGCGCCGCGCGATAACGCACCAACCCCTCGCGTAAACCTAGAAGCGCCCCCACTGTTGCCGCCAATCCGACGGCCAGAAGGCCGATGGGTGCGGCCTCCACCATCGACAAGCCCAGGCCGAAAACCAGCAGCGGCACTGCCAGGATGCCACCCCCAGCACCGGTAAGCGCCAGCACGGCACCAATGATCGCGCCAAGGCCTGCGCCCAGCAGTTGCTGTTCGATCACTGCTTAGCCTCGGCTTTCAACGGTTGCGGGCGGGCCAACCACTCACGGCCTTTGAGCATCGCCTGCCAGTACAAGGACGGCAAGACCCGCGCCTTGAGTAGCCAGGCCAAGCGTGATGGCTGGCGTCCATCGAGCAACCAGCGGGGGAAACTCGGCGCAAGCTTGCCACCATACGTGAATTCAGCCAGCACGATCTTGCCGCGTTCTACGGTCAACGGGCAGGAGCCGTAGCCGTCGTACTGGGCCAGGGCAGGCAACCGGCCGAGGGCCACCAGCACGTTGTTGGCCACCACGGGTGCCTGCTTACGGGCGGCCGCGGCGGTTTTAGCATTGCTGGTGCTGGCCACGTCACCCAAAGCGTGGATATTGCCGAACTGGCGATGGCGCAGAGTATGGGGGTCGACATCGACCCAGCCGGCAGCGTCGGCCAGGGGGCTTTGGCGAATGAAGTCTGGGGCAACTTGGGGAGGAACCACGTGTAGCATGTCGAAGGTTTCGCTACGGGTTTCGCTGGTGCCGTCGGCAAGCGTACGCATGAAGGTGGCACGCCGGTTGGAGCCATCCACGGCTACCAGGCGATGGCTGTAATTGAGGTCAACGCCATACTTTTCGATATAGGCCATCAAGGCTGGGACATAGTCCGGCACGCCGAACAGCACGCCTCCAGCATTGAAAAAGCTCGCCTTAACATGGCCGAGCCGTCCGTTGCGCAGCCAGTGGTCACAGGACAGATACAGCGCCTTTTGCGGTGCCCCTGCACACTTGATGGGCATCGGTGGCTGGGTGAACAGTGCGCGCCCTTGCTTGAGCGTTTGCACCAGCTCCCAGGTATAGGGAGCGAGGTCGTAGCGGTAGTTGGAAGTGACGCCGTTGCGGCCAAGGGTTTCGCTGAGCCCCTCAATGGCGTCCCAGTCCAGCTTCAGGCCTGGGCAGACCACCAGTTGTTCATAACTGATGGCACGACCCGTTTCAAGGCTGACCAGCTGGCGCTTGGGGTCAAAGCCCTGAACCCGCGCCTTGATCCAGCGCACGCCGCTCGGGATGGCTGAAGCCATGGTCCGGGCAGTGCTCGGCGCGGTGAATACACCCGCGCCAACCATGGTCCAGCCCGGCTGGTAGTAATGCACATCGGCAGGGTCGATCAGGGCGATGTCCAGTGACGGGTCACGGGCGATCAAGCTTGAGGCGGTAGCGATACCGGCGGCACCGGCACCGACGATGACCACTTTGTGGTGGTCTGTATTGGCAGGCATGGCAGTCAATCCTGAGAATTCTTGGTATGGGGCAGGGCGGTCACAGCGTATTCAGCGGGATCTTCAGATAGCTCACGCCGTTTGGTTCAGGTTCGGGGAGCTGACCTGCGCGCATGTTCACCTGCACCGATGGCAGGATCAGTACCGGCATCTCGAGGGTTTTGTCGCGCGCCTCACGCATGACGACGAAGCTGTCCTCATCGATACCCTGGTGAACGTGGATGTTGCTGGCGCGTTGTTCGGCCACGGTGGTGACGTACTGCATCGCACGCCCGCCCGGCAGGTAGTCATGGCACATGAACAAGCGCGTCTGATCAGGAAAAGCCAGCAAGCGGCGGATCGAACGGTACAAGGTACGGGCGTCGGCGCCGGGGAAGTCGCAGCGGGCGGTGCCATAGTCAGGCATGAAGAGCGTATCGCCAACGAACAACGCACACTCGCCAGCGTCCGCTACCATGAAGCTCATGCAGGCCGGGGTATGCCCCGGTGTGTGCAGCGCACGGGCCTGCAAATTACCGATGCAGAACCCTTCTTCGTCTTCGAACAGCACATCGAACTGGCTGCCATCTCGGGCAAAGCCTGGCTCTGCATTGAACAGCGTGCCGAAGACTTTCTGAACCTGAGTAATGTGTGCACCGATGGCCGTATGCCCTCCCAGCTTGCCCTTGAGGTAAGCCGCTGCCGAGAGGTGATCGGCATGCACATGGGTGTCCAAAACCCACTGCACCTTAGCTTTGAGCTGTTGCACACGTTCGATCAGACGATCCGCCGAAGCAGTGCTGGTGCGCCCTGACTTGGGGTCGTAGTCCAGCACACTGTCGATCAGTGCGCATTGCTGGGTTGCCCGGTCCATGACCAAGTAACTGATAGTCGAAGTCGCCTCGTCGTAGAAGGCGTCCACGTGAAGGTTGTTGCCGATGATCATCACGCTCTCCAGGTAGTCTGTCAGGCGCTGTACCCGCCAAAACAGTTGAAGGAGGTTTATCAAGATACATGCCAGACGTTCGCCAGTGAGCAAGCCAATGAATACGGGCGGCTTAGCAGGGATGCATCGAAGGATGGCAGCCGCTTTGGCAGTAGACTGTCAGCCAATGGCAGTGTTTGGCAGTCCTTGCTACCCTGCGCCGATCAATCCAATGGTGCTGTGATGCCTGAATTTCATCCACACATCCTAGCTTTGGTGTCTTTCCTTGAGCACGATGCATTGCCCACCATCGTGCTGGATACCGACTACAACATCCTCGCGGCCAATGCAGCCTATCGGCGACAGTTCGGCCAGGACGAGCAGGCCCCGCTAGGTGAGAAATGTCATCGGGTATCGCATCACTACGCCGTGCCATGTGACCAGGCCGGTGAGCACTGCCCGATGCGCAAAGCGTGGGAAAGCAAAACCCCTGAACGGGTGCTGCATATTCATCACACGCCACGCGGCCCCGAGCATGTGGATGTGGAGTTACGACCAATCCTCGATGAGCAGGGTAGGGTGGTGGCCTTCGTCGAGCGGCTCACCAGCATCACGTTAGCTTCAGCACAGCCGCAACAGCAGGGATTGGTCGGCCGCGCCCCCGCCTTCAAGGCAGCACTGGCCAGTTTGCAGCGCGCTGCCCCGGCACAGATCCCCGTGTTGCTTCAGGGTGAGTCGGGCACCGGTAAAGAGCTGTTCGCCCGCGCCATTCACATGGGTAGCCCACGGGCCAATGGCCCGCTTGTGGTTGTCGACTGCACGGGCCTTACCGAGTCGCTGTTCGAGAGCGAATTGTTCGGCTATGAGAAGGGGGCTTTCACTGGTGCCAATCAGCGCAAGATCGGCCTGGCCGAAGCCGCCCATGGCGGTACCCTGTTTCTCGACGAGATCGGCGAGGTGCCGCTGGCCATGCAAGTTAAATTGCTGCGTCTGATCGAGTCCGGCAGCTTCCGCCCAGTGGGCAGCTTGCGAATCGTCCATTCCGATTTTCGTCTGGTATCAGCAACCCATAAACCGCTGAAGCAGATGGTTGCCGAAGGCACGTTCCGGGAAGACCTGTACTACCGCATCAGCGGCTTTCCCATTCGCTTGCCAGCATTGCGCGAGCGCTTGGAGGATCTAGAGCTGCTGGCAGCAACCTTGTTGCAACGCACGGGTGGTAAAACCACACCTCGTCTGACAGAAGCCGCTGTTCAGCATCTCAAGCTGCATGGGTTTGCGGGCAACATTCGGGAGCTGCGTAACATCCTCGAGAGGGCGAGCCTATTTGCCGATGACGGGCTGATTCGCCCAGAGCATCTGCCTGAGGACATTGGGTCACCACGGGTGTCCACCCAAACCGGAGGTAAGCGGCACGATCTAGGCGATCTGGCTCGAGCACTCGAACAGTTTCAGGGTTCACGTAGCGAGCTGGCACGCCATCTTGGCTTGAGTGAACGAACCTTGTATCGCCGCTTGAAATCCCTAGGCCTCAAATAACGGTATGAGCATCTTTACCTGACCTTTACCTGTGCCCTGACATTGAACGACAAATGCTGTGGTCTTATGGGTTAACCGCACCAGCCATGAATTGACACTCGCCCAGTGTTCAACATGCAGAGGATTACCCATGAAAAAGACTATGACCGTGCTCTGCGCCGCACTTGTGCTCAGCACCCCGTTGGCGAGTTTCGCGCAACCAGGCCCTGACCGTCACGAAGGCGGTCCCGGCCCAGGCCATCAGGATCACCGCCCCCCTGGGCCACCGGAACGGCACGACCGTCATGACAATGGTCGTCATGCGCCCTATCACAATCCCAATTTCCGACCTGAAGCTGGCATGCCGATGCCCCATCAGCAATGGCACCGTGGCTATGTGGTAGAACCACGCTACCGCGCCGACCGCTATTGGGTAACCGACTGGCGTGCCCGCCACCTCGATGCACCGCCACGCGATCACCGTTGGTTGTATGTGAATGGTGATTACGTGTTGGTCGCCATTGCCACGGGGGTAGTAGTCAGCGTGCTCGCAGGTTACTGAGGCTCAACCAAAAAAAACGCCCGCAGAAGCGGGCGTTTTTATTGGGCGCAAAGTGGATCAGAAGTCCAAGTTCGACACCGACAGCGCGTTGCTTTCGATAAAGTCGCGGCGGGGCTCGACCGCATCACCCATGAGGGTGTTGAAGATCTGGTCAGCAGCAATGGCGTCTTCGATGGTGACCTTGAGCATACGGCGCACGGTTGGATCCATGGTGGTTTCCCACAGCTGCTCCGGGTTCATCTCACCAAGTCCTTTGTATCGCTGGATGGTGTGACGCTTGGTGCTCTCGTTCATCAACCAGTCGAGGCCTTCCTTGAACTCGGTGATTGCCTTGCGGCGCTCACCGCGCTGTACATAGGCGCCTTCACCCAACAGGGTAGAGAGCTTTGCACCCAGGTTGACCACCGAGCGATAGTCGTTGCTGCCAAAGAAGTCGCGGTTGAAGGTGACGTAACTGGCCAAGCCATGGGAGGTGATTTCCACCTCTGGCAGCCAAACATTGCGCTCCTTGTCTTCGCGCAGGCTGGACTTGTAGACCAGGCCCGATTTCTGGCTGTTGTTCAGGCGACCCTGAAACTTCTCAAGCCAGGCTTGCATCACGGCATGGTCGCCCAGTTGCTCGAGGGTGACTTCCGGCAGGTAGATGAAGTGCTCGGTGATGTCTTCCGGATACAAGCGTGACAGGCGCTTGAGCGTTTTCATCACAGCACGGAACTCATTCACCAAGGTTTCGAGCGGTACGCCAGAAACGGCTGGTGCCGATTCATCCAGGTGCAGGCTGGCGTCTTCGAGGGCCGATTGGGTCATGTACTCTTCCATGGCCTCGTCGTCCTTGATGTATTGTTCCTGCTTGCCCTTTTTCACCTTATACAGCGGCGGCTGGGCAATGTAGATGTAGCCGCGCTCGACCAACTCTGGCAACTGGCGGAAGAAGAAGGTCAGCAGCAGAGTACGGATGTGCGAACCGTCGACGTCAGCATCGGTCATGATGATGATGTTGTGATAGCGCAGCTTGTCGATGTTGTACTCATCGCGGCCAATGCCACAGCCCAGCGCAGTGATCAAAGTGCCCACTTCCTGGGACGAGATCATTTTGTCGAAGCGCGCTTTCTCGACATTGAGGATCTTGCCTTTGAGCGGCAGGATCGCCTGGGTACGGCGGTTGCGGCCTTGCTTGGCCGAACCACCTGCGGAGTCACCCTCCACCAGGTACAGTTCGGAAAGGGCAGGGTCCTTCTCTTGGCAGTCTGCCAGTTTGCCCGGCAGGCCAGCGATATCCAGCGCGCCTTTACGTCGGGTCATTTCACGGGCTTTACGAGCCGCTTCACGAGCACGGGCAGCGTCGATCATCTTGCCGACGACGGCCTTGGCTTCGTTCGGGTTTTCCAGGAGGAAGTCGGCGAAGTACTTGTTCATCTCTTGTTCAACGGCGGTTTTCACCTCCGAAGAAACCAGCTTGTCTTTGGTCTGCGAGCTGAACTTAGGATCAGGCACTTTCACCGAGATGATCGCGGTCAAGCCTTCACGAGCGTCATCACCCGTAGTGGCGACCTTGTTCTTCTTGGCCAGACCTTCCTGCTCGATGTAGCTGTTCAGGCTACGTGTCAGCGAGGAGCGGAAGCCGACCAAGTGCGTTCCACCGTCACGCTGCGGAATGTTGTTGGTGAAGCACAGCAGGTTTTCGTTGAAGCTGTCGTTCCATTGCAGGGCAATCTCGACACCCACACCGTCATCGCGTTGGACATTGAAGTGGAAGACCTGAGAGTTGATCGGGTTCTTGTTGGTGTTGAGGTACTCAACGAACGCGCTCAAACCGCCTTCATACTTGAAGAACTCTTCCTTACCCGAGCGCTCATCCTTCAACAGGATGCCGACACCCGAGTTGAGGAACGAAAGCTCGCGGATCCGCTTGGCCAGGATGTCCCAGCTGAAGTGGATGTTCTTGAAGGTTTCTGCCGAAGGCTTGAAGTGAATGTGGGTACCGGTGGCTTCGCTATCGCCGACGATGGCCATTGGCGCCTGTGGAACACCATGAACGTAAGTCTGTTCCCAGATCTTGCCGCTACGGCGCACGGTCAGCACTAGCTTTTCAGACAGTGCGTTCACTACCGAAACACCTACACCGTGCAAACCGCCGGATACTTTGTAGGAGTTGTCATCGAACTTACCGCCAGCGTGCAGTACGGTCATGATGACCTCGGCTGCAGATACGCCTTCCTCTTTATGCACATCGACCGGAATACCACGGCCGTTGTCACGCACGCTGATCGATTCGTCAGGGTGGATGATGACGGTAATGTCATCGCAATGGCCGGCAAGGGCTTCGTCGATCGAGTTGTCGACCACCTCGAAGACCATGTGGTGCAGGCCGCTACCATCATCGGTGTCGCCAATGTACATGCCGGGACGCTTGCGTACGGCATCCAAACCTTTCAGCACCTTGATGCTGGAGGAGTCGTACGTTTGATTTTCGCTCATGCCTTCACTCCCGATGGTCGTGGGTCTGGGTGATACGGCCATGTTCCACGTGGAACATGGCAACTGGCGTTTCCGTCTGCCAGCCTTCCCTCAGTAATTCGTGATCTACACAGGTGATGAACACCTGGCAGCGTAATTCTTCAAGCAAGCGGCACAGTGCGCGGCGATGCTGGTCATCCAGCTCGGACGGCAGGTCGTCTACAAGATAAATACAGTGACCGCGGCGAGCCTGGTTAACGAGGTGGCCCTGGGCGATACGCAATGCGCAAACGACCAGCTTTTGCTGACCACGTGACAGGATGTCCGCTGCGTTATTAGCAGCTAGACGAAGACGCAGATCAGCTCGCTGGGGGCCCGCTTGGGTGTGGCCCATCTGCTGATCGCGAAGGAGAGAGGAGGCAAGTACTTCTTGCAGTTCTCGGTCCTTGTCCCAGCCTCTGTAGTAGCTCAGGGTCAACCCGTCCAGCTCGACCAGCTCACTCAGGGTTTGCTCGAAGACAGGCTTCAAGGCCTTGATGTAGTTGCGACGGTATTCATCTATTTCTGCGCTGGCCAGGCATAATTCCCGGTCCCAGGCGGCTTGCGAAGCTGGGTCAAGTGTACCATGCCGCAACCACGAGTTCCGCTGCCGCAGTGCCTTCTGCAGGCGCTGCCATGCCGGGAGAAAACGAGGTTCCACGTGGAACACTCCCCAATCTAAAAACTGCCGGCGAATTTTCGGAGCGCCTTCCAGTAGGCGGAAACTATCTGGGTTGATCAACTGCAGCGGTAACAACTCTGCCAGCTGAGCAGCGCTCTTGGCGTTCTGTCCGTCAATCCTGATGGTAAATTCGCCCGCCCGCTCCCTGGAGACGCCCAAATTGCTGGTGCCCCCCTCAGCCAACTGCACCTCGCCAAACACCGTACAAGCCGCCTGCTCATACTGAATTACAGGGTTCAACCGGGTACTGCGGAATGAACGTGCAAGCCCAAGCAGGTGCACAGCTTCAAGCACACTGGTCTTGCCGCTGCCATTGGCGCCGTAAAGGATATTGATGCGGGGGGAAGGTGAGAGTGTCACCGGGTGCAGGTTGCGCACCGCGGTGACCATGATCCGTCGAAGGGACATTTCGCCTGCTTCGTATTACAGACGCATCGGCATGACAACATAGGAAGAGTCGTCATTGCCTGCTTCCTGCAGCAGGGCACTGCTGTTGGAGTCAGACAGGATCAGACGAACTTGCTCAGTGGTCATGACGCCCAACACATCCAACAGGTAACTCACGTTGAAGCCGATTTCCAGCGAACTACCTTCGTAGTCCACGCTGATTTCTTCTTCCGCTTCTTCCTGCTCAGGGTTGTTGGCCTGGATTTTCAGTTGGCCGGCCGCCAGTTGTAGACGGATACCTCGGTACTTCTCGTTGGAGAGAATCGCGGTACGGCTGAAGGCTTCGCGCAGCGCCTGACGATCGCCGACCACCACTTTGTCACCGCCTTTGGGCAGCACACGCTCGTAGTCCGGGAACTTGCCATCGACCAGCTTGGAGGTGAAGGTGAACTCACCGGTAGTGGCACGGATATGGTGCTGACCGAGGACGATGCTGACCATGCCTTCCGGGTCGGTCAGCAGGCGAGCCAATTCGAGGATACCCTTACGTGGAACGATGACTTGGTGGCGGTCATCCTGCTCGATCGGCGCGCTCATCGAGCACAGTGCCAAACGATGACCATCGGTGGAAACGGCGCGCAAGGTATTGCGCGAAACTTCCAGCAACATGCCGTTGAGGTAGTAGCGCACGTCTTGCTGAGCCATGGCGAAACTGGTGCGCTCGATCAAGCGGCGGAGTTTGCTCTGCTCGAGGTTGCAGGTCAGCGAGCCCGGGCCTTCTTCAACGGTAGGGAAGTCATTGGCCGGCAGGGTCGACAGGGTAAAGCGACTGCGGCCAGCTTTGACCAACAGCTTCTGCTCATCGACCTTGATATCGATCAGCACATCGTTTGGCAGGCTTTTGCAGATGTCCATCAGCTTACGTGCCGGGACAGTGATTTCGCCAGGCTCGGCAGGCTCTTCGAGCTGCACACGGCCAACCAATTCGACTTCCAGGTCGGTACCGGTCAACGACAGCTGCTGGCCTTGCACGACCAGCAGCACATTGGACAGCACCGGCAAGGTCTGGCGGCGCTCGACGACACCGGCGACCAGTTGCAGGGGTTTCAACAGGGCTTCGCGTTGAATGGTGAAATGCATGGTCTAGTCCCTTGCCTTCAATTAGCTGCGCTGGAATGCATCACGTTGTCAGCGTACGCAGCAGGTTCTTATAGTCCTCGCGGATGTCCGCGTCGGATTCCTTCAATTCGTTGATCTTGCGGCACGCGTGCAGCACTGTGGTGTGGTCGCGGCCGCCAAACATGTCACCTATCTCAGGCAAGCTGTGGTTGGTCAGTTCCTTCGACAGAGCCATGGCAACCTGTCGGGGGCGCGCGACGGAGCGGGAACGGCGTTTGGACAACAGATCGGCGATCTTGATCTTGTAGTACTCGGCCACCGTGCGCTGGATGTTATCCACACTCACGAGTTTATCTTGCAGTGCCAGCAAGTCTTTGAGCGACTCGCGAATCAGCTCGATGGTGATATCCCGGCCCATGAAATGCGAGTGAGCGATCACGCGCTTCAAGGCACCTTCGAGTTCACGTACGTTGGAGCGGATGCGTTGGGCAATGAAGAAGGCAGCATCGTGAGGCAGCTCAACCTTGGCCTGGTCGGCCTTCTTCATCAAGATCGCCACGCGGGTTTCCAGCTCCGGTGGTTCTACGGCCACCGTCAGGCCCCAGCCGAAGCGCGACTTCAGACGTTCTTCCAGGCCTTCGATCTCCTTGGGGTAGCGGTCGCTGGTGAGAATCACCTGCTGACCACCCTCGAGCAAGGCGTTGAAGGTGTGGAAAAACTCTTCTTGAGAACGCTCTTTGCGGGCGAAGAACTGAATATCGTCGATCAGTAGCGCATCCACCGAACGATAGAAACGTTTGAACTCATTGATCGCGTTGAGCTGCAGAGCCTTGACCATATCCGCGACGAAGCGCTCCGAATGCAGGTAAACAACCTTGGCATTCGGATTTTTCTTCAGCAGATGGTTACCCACGGCATGCATCAGATGAGTTTTACCCAGGCCCACACCACCGTAGAGGAACAGTGGGTTATAGCCATGCTTGGGGTTGTCTGCTACCTGCCAGGCAGCAGCACGGGCCAACTGGTTCGACTTACCCTCGACGAAGGTTTCGAAAGTGAAGGTTCGGTTCAGATAACTGGTGTGCTTGAGCGCACCTTCCACCTGAACCGTGCGTTGCTCAGTGCGGCTGCCGGGAGCGGGCGCTGAGCCACTGTCAGCCATGCCGTCGAAGCTATCACGCGAAGGCGAGTCATTCAGCTCATTGACTTGCACCTGCTCACCCACCGAAGCCTCCACAGGTTCGGCAAGCGCCACCACTGTAGGTGCTGCAGCCTGTTGCGCCTGGGTGCTGGCCAGAGATGCCGCCACAGCAGCGCTGACCGGTGCATTGGGTGCAGCACGAGGAGCAGAACTCCGGCGGCTGCCTATTAATAAGGAGAGGGAAGGCGCCATGCCGCTACCGTTTTCACCCAACAGCTCGAGCAAACGGCCAAGGTACTTTTCATTCACCCAATCGAGCACGAAACGGTTGGGCGCATACACGCGCAACTCGTCGCCTTCGGCTTCGACCTGTAGCGGACGGATCCAGGTGTTGAATTGCTGGGCAGGCAGTTCGTCGCGCAGAAGCTCCACGCACTGCTGCCAAAGTTCCACTGACACGGATATCCCCTGAGTTGAAAGCCGGATAAGGCCAAAACAAACCGCCATTGTACCGCTCGAGCGCTCAGTTATCCACATGTGGAAACATTCCAAGCCATGACAAAACAGTCAGTTAGCGGCCAAAACGCCTTCGAGGAGTTGTGAATAAGCTCTGTGGATAACCAGGCTTGAGCTCTATGCACAACCCTGACCTAAGATCTGTGGATAAATCATCTGTGGATAATCGCCAATTCTATCCACAGCCTTTACCCATGGCTGCCACAGGCGCAGCACCTGTTACCGACAAAGTTTTAAACCTCTGGAAGCCTCTTATTTACTGACGTGGCGCTAGTTATCCACAGAGGGTTGTCCACTTAAGATTTATAAGTTCTTTAGAAAAGCTTTTTATATCTCTCTTCTTTTTTTCTAATTTTGTCCCCGCCCGTCCTCCCGAGCAACCTCGCAGCGCCCCGTTCTCAGAAGTGCCTTCTATAAGGAAAGACTGGTTGGAAATTGACCTATGGGCTTGCTTTCTCTAGAATCGCCGATCTCTTAAAAAGGGGGCCATTCCGGCCCGTAGTCGACAAACCCAGGTAACAACGCCATGAAACGTACTTTCCAACCAAGCACCATCAAGCGCGCTCGCACCCACGGCTTCCGTGCCCGTATGGCTACCAAGAACGGCCGCGCTGTTCTGTCGCGTCGTCGTGCCAAAGGCCGTAAGCGTCTGGCCATTTGATTTTTCGGCACAGGTGGTGAGTCAGGACTTCAGTCGGGAAAAGCGACTGCTTACACCCCGGCACTTCAAAGCGGTCTTCGACTCCCCAACCGGCAAGGTTCCAGGGAAAAACCTGCTGATCCTTGCTCGCGAGAACGGCCTGGATCACCCGCGCCTCGGCCTGGTGATCGGCAAGAAGAGCGTCAAGCTCGCCGTTCAACGCAATCGCCTCAAGCGCTTGATGCGCGATTCCTTCCGGCTCAACCAGCAAGCATTGGGTGGCATGGATATAGTGATCGTCGCGCGCAAGGGATTGGGTGAGATGGAAAACCCGGAATTGCACCAACACTTTGGCAAGCTCTGGAAACGTCTGGCACGCAGCCGGCCCACTCCAGCGGCAGATGCCAATTCCGCAGGGGTAGACAGTCAACATGCGTAAACTGGCCATCGTCCCGATCCAGTTTTACCGTTACGCCATCAGCCCCCTGATGGCCAATCACTGTCGTTTCTACCCCAGTTGCTCCTGTTACGCTCTGGAAGCCATTGAAAACCATGGCCTCTTGCGTGGCGGGTGGCTAGCCGTTCGTCGCCTGGGGCGTTGTCATCCGTGGAACGACGGCGGTTTCGATCCCGTTCCTCCCGCTCCTTCCTCCCGAACTTCTTCGATAGCCGAGTAATCATGGATATTAAACGCACGATCCTGATCGTCGCCCTGGCAATCGTGTCCTACGTCATGGTCCTCAAGTGGAACGAGGACTATGGCCAGGCTGCCCTGCCGACTCAGAATACTGCTGCCAGCACTACTGCCCCGGCGTTGCCCGACGGCGTACCGGCCGGTAACGCCAGCGCCGATGTGCCAAGCGCCAATGCCGAATCCAGCCCTGCCGAACTGGCACCGGCCGCGGTCAGTAAAGACCTGATTCGGGTCAAGACCGATGTCCTGGACCTGGCTATCGATCCGGTCGGTGGTGACATCGTCCAGCTGAACCTGCCCAAGTACCCACGCCGTCAGGATCACCCGGATATTCCGTTCCAGCTGTTCGACAACGGCGGTGAGCGTGTCTACCTGGCACAAAGTGGCCTGACTGGTGCCAATGGTCCGGATGCGCGCTCGTCCGGTCGCCCGCTGTACGCGGCCGAGCAGAAGAGCTACCAATTGGCTGACGGCCAGCAACAACTGGTGGTCGACCTCAAGTTCAGCGATAACGGTGTCAATTACATCAAGCGCTTCAGCTTCAAGCGCGGTGAGTACGACCTGAACGTCAGCTACCTGATCGACAACCAGAGCGGTCAGCCGTGGAACGGCAATTTCTTCGCCCAACTCAAGCGTGACGCCAGTTCCGACCCGTCGTCGAGCACGGCCACCGGCACCGCGACCTATCTGGGCGCCGCCATGTGGACTGCCTCGGAGCCTTACAAAAAGGTTTCGATGAAGGACATCGACAAGGGTAGTTTGAAAGAAAATGTGTCCGGTGGCTGGGTCGCCTGGCTGCAGCACTACTTCGTCACCGCGTGGATTCCTGAAAAATCGGATAACAACGTGGTCCAGACTCGCAAGGACAGCCAGGGCAACTACATCATCGGCTACACCGGCCCGGCTCTGAGCGTTCCTGCTGGCGGCAAGGCCGAAACCAGCGCCATGCTGTACGCCGGCCCGAAGATTCAGTCCAAGCTCAAGGAGTTGTCCCCAGGCCTGGAACTGACCGTCGACTACGGCTTCCTGTGGTTCATTGCCCAGCCGATCTTCTGGCTGCTGCAACATATCCACAGCCTGCTGGGTAACTGGGGCTGGTCGATCATCGTGCTGACCATGCTCATCAAAGGCCTGTTCTTCCCGCTGTCGGCTGCCAGCTACCGCTCGATGGCGCGCATGCGTGCCGTGGCGCCCAAGCTCGCCGCACTGAAGGAACGCTTCGGTGACGATCGCCAGAAGATGTCCCAGGCGATGATGGAGCTGTACAAGAAAGAGAAGATCAACCCACTGGGCGGCTGCTTGCCGATCCTGGTGCAGATGCCGGTCTTCCTGTCCTTGTACTGGGTACTGCTGGAAAGCGTGGAAATGCGCCAGGCCCCGTGGATGCTGTGGATCACCGACCTGTCGATCAAGGATCCGTTCTTCATCCTGCCGATCATCATGGGCGCTACCATGTTCATCCAGCAGCGTCTGAACCCGACTCCACCGGATCCGATGCAGGCCAAGGTGATGAAAATGATGCCGATCATCTTCACCTTCTTCTTCCTGTGGTTCCCGGCTGGTCTGGTGCTGTACTGGGTTGTGAACAACTGCCTGTCGATCACTCAGCAGTGGTACATCACCCGCCGTATCGAAGCAGCTACCAAAAAAGCGGCTGCTTGACGGGCTACTGCGCTAGCCTGTGAATAAAAACGCCCCTTCGGGGGCGTTTTTGCTATCTGTCGTATTTGTCGTAGAGGCTTTCGACCATGAACACTGTGCGTGAAACCATCGCTGCCATCGCCACCGCCCAAGGCCGCGGAGGCGTTGGGATCGTCAGGCTGTCCGGGCCATTGGCAGGCAAGGCTGGGCAGCTGATCACCGGCCGCACGCTGACACCACGCCATGCACATTACGGCCCTTTCCGCGATGAAGAGGGCCTGGTGCTGGATGAAGGTATTGCGCTGTTCTTTCCTGGGCCCAACTCCTTCACTGGCGAAGATGTGCTCGAACTGCAGGGCCATGGTGGGCCAGTGGTACTGGATATGCTGCTGCAGCGCTGTGTACAAGTGGGTTGCCGCCTGGCGCGTCCGGGGGAGTTCAGCGAGCGAGCGTTTCTCAATGACAAGCTCGACCTGGCCCAGGCCGAAGCCATTGCCGACCTGATCGAAGCTAGCTCAAGCCAGGCTGCACGCAACGCGCTGCGCTCGTTGCAGGGGGAGTTCTCCAAACGTGTGCACGGCCTGACCGAAGCGTTGATTGCTTTGCGCATCTACGTCGAGGCTGCCATCGATTTTCCTGAGGAAGAAATCGACTTCCTTGCCGATGGCCATGTGCTTTCGATGCTCGATGCAGTGCGTGACCAGTTGTCTACCGTACAACGAGAGGCTGGGCAGGGCGCCTTGCTGCGCGATGGCATGACGGTAGTCATCGCCGGCAGGCCCAACGCCGGGAAATCGAGCTTGCTCAATCAGCTGGCTGGCCGGGAGGCCGCCATCGTGACGGATATCGCCGGTACTACACGCGACATTCTGCGTGAACATATCCACATCGACGGCATGCCGCTGCACGTGGTCGACACGGCAGGCCTGCGCGACACCGATGACCATGTGGAAAAGATCGGTGTAGAGCGGGCGTTGAAGGCTATTGGCGAGGCCGATCGAGTACTCTTGGTGGTTGATTCCACCGCGCCCGAGGCCAGCGACCCGTTCGCCTTGTGGCCTGAGTTTCTCGACCAGCGCCCCGAACCGGCCAAGGTCACGTTGATCCGCAACAAGGCAGACCTCAGTGACGAGCAAGTAGGGCTGGAACAGTCTGACGATGGCCATGTGACCATTACCCTGAGCGCCAAGGGGGACAACCAGGGGCTGCAACTGCTGCGTGACCACCTCAAAGCCTGCATGGGTTATGAACAGACTGCCGAAAGCGGCTTCAGCGCTCGCCGCCGCCACCTCGATGCCCTGCGCCAAGCCAGTTCGCATCTAGAGCATGGCCGTGCACAGCTGACTCTGGCAGGTGCCGGTGAGCTGTTGGCCGAGGACCTGCGTCAGGCGCAGCAGGCACTGGGTGAAATCACCGGCGCGTTCAGTTCTGACGACCTGCTGGGGCGGATATTTTCCAGTTTCTGCATCGGCAAATAGTCCACAGCTAGATAAGCCCAATGCCGCTCCCCATGGAGCGGCTTTTTTTTGCCTGAGATTTGGCCACTCGTCGGATCGTTGCGGGTTGCAGCTGGCTGTGCACAACTGATCCGACCGTCAGAGATGGCGAGTCCGGTGTACTGACATTCATCCACAGGCAGAAATTTTATGACAGGATCCCTGTGGAAAACCCATCATAAGCCCTTTTGATAAACGGGCTTTTTTCATGGTGACAAATCCGCCTGTGGGTAAATAGCCATTTAATCCACAGGCTGCTGAACGTTATCCATAGGCCTTAGGGTGGGTAAGCCACAGGGTTCAATTTCGCTGTAAACCACATGGATTATGCCCTACAGAACTTTATCCACAGATAAGGCTGTGCATAAGAATAAACATAAAAACAAAGCTTTTTTAAATTTCTCTCTCTGATTTCTGTTGTCTGCCACTCATCCACAGGCTGGTCAAAATTTGCTCAGACGGTTTCTTTAAAGGGGGGTAAGTCCCTATACTTGTCTGCTTACCTTCTCTATTCGCAAAAACAGGCACGAGGTGCGTGGTGGATTTCCCTTCCCGTTTTGAAGTGATCGTCATCGGCGGCGGCCATGCCGGTACCGAGGCTGCGCTTGCGTCAGCACGCATGGGTGTGAAAACCCTGCTGTTGACCCATAACGTGGAAACCCTCGGTCACATGAGCTGCAACCCAGCGATCGGTGGCATTGGCAAGAGTCACCTGGTCAAAGAAATCGATGCGCTCGGCGGCGCCATGGCGCTGGCCACCGACAAGAGCGGCATCCAGTTCCGTATCCTGAACAACCGCAAAGGGCCGGCCGTGCGCGCAACCCGCGCCCAAGCCGACCGCGCCATTTACAAGGCGGTGGTACGCGAGATTCTGGAAAACCAGCCCAACCTGTGGATATTCCAGCAGTCCTGCGATGACCTGATCGTCGAACAGGATCAGGTCAAGGGCGTCGTCACACAGATGGGCCTGCGTTTCTTCGCGGAGTCCGTAGTGCTGACCACAGGTACTTTCCTGGGCGGCCTCATCCACATTGGTTTGCAGAACCATTCCGGCGGACGCGCCGGCGACCCGCCTTCGATTGCCCTGGCTCACCGTATGCGCGAGCTGCCGCTGCGCGTGGGCCGGCTCAAAACCGGTACGCCTCCACGTATCGACGGGCGTTCGGTGGATTTCTCGGTGATGACCGAACAGCCGGGCGACACGCCGATCCCGGTAATGTCCTTCATGGGCAATGCGCAGATGCACCCGCGCCAAGTCAGCTGCTGGATCACTCACACCAACAGCCGCACCCACGAAATCATTGCCTCGAACCTTGACCGTTCGCCAATGTATTCCGGGGTGATCGAGGGCGTGGGCCCACGCTATTGCCCATCGATCGAAGACAAGATCCACCGCTTCGCCGATAAAGAAAGCCACCAGGTGTTCATCGAGCCCGAAGGCCTGAACACCCATGAGCTGTACCCGAACGGCATTTCCACCTCGTTGCCATTCGACGTGCAACTGGAGCTGGTGCGCTCGATCCGCGGCATGGAAAACGCGCACATCGTGCGCCCTGGTTACGCGATCGAGTACGACTACTTCGATCCCCGCGACCTCAAGTACAGCCTCGAAACCAAAGTCATCGGTGGGCTGTTCTTTGCTGGCCAGATCAATGGCACCACCGGTTACGAAGAAGCCGGTGCCCAGGGCTTGCTGGCCGGTACCAACGCAGCACTACGTGCGCAGGGCCGCGAAAGCTGGTGCCCGCGCCGCGACGAGGCGTACATCGGGGTACTGGTGGACGACCTGATTACGCTCGGCACCCAGGAGCCGTACCGCATGTTCACTTCGCGCGCCGAGTACCGGCTGATCCTGCGCGAAGACAACGCTGACCTTCGTCTGACCGAGAAAGGCCGCGAGCTGGGCCTGATCGACGATGATCGTTGGGCTGCATTCTGCGCCAAGCGCGATGGCATCGAGCGTGAAGAACAACGTCTGAAATCGACTTGGGTGCGCCCGAATACCGAACAGGGTCAAGCCATTGTGGATAAGTTCGGTACCCCGCTGGCTCACGAATACAGCCTGCTGAATCTGTTGGCGCGGCCAGAGATCGACTATGCCGGCCTGATCGAGGCTACAGGTGGTGATGATATCGATCCACAAGTGGCAGAGCAGGTCGAGATCAAGACCAAGTACGCCGGTTACATCGACCGTCAGCAGGACGAAATCGCCCGCTTGCGCGCCAGCGAAGATACCCGGCTGCCTGTGGATATCGACTACTCGGGCATTTCCGGCCTGTCGAAGGAGATCCAGAGCAAGCTCGGCCAGACCCGTCCTGAAACCCTGGGCCAGGCCTCGCGCATCCCTGGGGTAACCCCGGCGGCGATTTCCCTGCTGCTGATTCATCTGAAAAAACGCGGCGCTGGCCGCGAATTGGAGCAAAGCGCTTGAGTTCCTTGGTCACCCCGCAACATGCCGAAGAGTTGTTCACAGGTGCGCATCAGCTTGGTGTCGAGTTGAGCGGCGAGCAGCAGGAAAAGCTGCTGGGTTACCTGGCCCTGTTGATCAAGTGGAACAAAGCCTACAACCTTACCGCCGTGCGCGATCCTGACGAGATGGTTTCCCGTCATCTGCTGGACAGCCTCAGCGTGATGTCGTTTATCCACAGCGAACGTGACAGCTGGCTGGACGTGGGCAGTGGCGGTGGTATGCCTGGCATCCCCTTGGCTATCCTGCATCCACAAAAGCGTGTGACGGTACTGGACGCCAACGGCAAGAAGACCCGCTTCCTGACTCAGGTCAAAATGGAGCTCAAGTTGGACAACCTTACGGTTATCCACAGCCGAGTGGAGGCCTTTACGCCGTCCTCACCATTCAGCGGTATCATCTCGCGCGCCTTCAGCAGTATGGAGAACTTCACCAACTGGACCCGCCATCTAGGCGACACCGGGACGCAATGGCTTGCAATGAAGGGGCTGCATCCTGCCGACGAACTGGTAGCATTGCCCGCAGACTTCACAGTGGAAAGCGAGCAGGCCCTGACCGTTCCAGGTTGCCAGGGCCAGCGCCATCTGCTGATACTGCGCCGCAAGGCTTGATTGGGAACACACGCAACAATGGCTAAGGTATTCGCAATCGCGAACCAGAAAGGTGGTGTCGGCAAGACCACCACCTGTATCAATCTCGCAGCATCGCTGGCCGCGACCAAGCGTCGTGTGCTGCTGATCGACCTCGATCCGCAGGGCAATGCGACCATGGGCAGCGGTGTGGACAAACACGAACTCGAGCATTCGGTCTATGACCTGCTGATCGGGGAATGCGACCTTGCCCAGGCCATGCACTACTCCGAGCATGGTGGCTTTCAGCTGCTGCCGGCCAACCGGGACCTGACCGCTGCGGAAGTAGTGCTGCTGGAAATGCAGGTCAAAGAAAGCCGTCTGCGTAACGCGCTGGCGCCTATCCGTGACAACTACGATTACATTCTCATCGACTGCCCACCGTCGCTGTCGATGCTGACGCTGAACGCGCTGGTGGCCTCCGATGGCGTGATCATCCCGATGCAGTGCGAGTATTACGCGCTGGAAGGTCTTAGCGACCTTGTGGATAACATCAAGCGCATTGCGGCACGGTTGAACCCGCAATTGAAGATCGAGGGCCTGCTGCGGACCATGTACGACCCGCGTCTGAGCCTGAACAACGATGTTTCGGCGCAGCTCAAGGAACACTTTGGCGAGCAGTTGTACGACACTGTCATTCCGCGCAACATCCGCCTGGCCGAGGCGCCGAGTTTTGGCATGCCGGCGCTGGCCTACGACAAGCAATCGCGTGGCGCACTGGCCTACCTGGCCCTGGCCGGAGAACTGGTACGCCGTCAACGCCGTCAGTCACGCACTGCACAGACAACTTAAGGAATCCGCATGGCCGTTAAGAAACGAGGTCTCGGACGTGGGTTGGATGCACTGCTCAGTGGTCCGTCCGTCAGCGCGCTCGAAGAGCAGGCTGTGAAGATCGACCAGAAAGAATTGCAACACCTGCCTGTGGAACTGATCCAGCGGGGCAAGTACCAGCCGCGCCGTGACATGGACCCCGAGGCACTGGAAGAACTCGCCCACTCGATCCGCAACCACGGGGTGATGCAGCCGATCGTGGTGCGCCCGATCGACGGTAGCCGCTATGAGATCATTGCTGGTGAGCGCCGTTGGCGTGCCACACAGCAGGCAGGCCTGGACACTATCCCGGCCATGGTGCGCGAAGTACCCGACGAGGCCGCCATTGCCATGGCGCTCATCGAGAACATTCAACGCGAAGATCTCAACCCGCTGGAAGAAGCCTTGGCTTTGCAGCGCCTGCAACAGGAATTCGAACTGACCCAGCAACAGGTCGCTGATGCCGTGGGCAAATCGCGAGTGACCGTGGCCAACCTGCTGCGGCTTATTTCGCTGCCGGAAGCGATCAAGACCATGCTCGCCCACGGTGATCTGGAGATGGGCCATGCCCGTGCTTTGCTCGGGCTTGAGGAAGATCGTCAGGAAGAGGGGGCGCGTCATGTTGTCGCACGTGGCCTCACCGTGCGCCAAACTGAGGCACTGGTGCGTCAATGGCTCAATGGCAAGCCTGAACCGGTAGAGCCGGATAAACCTGATCCGGACATCGCACGCCTTGAACAACGGCTTGCAGAGCGCCTGGGCTCTGCCGTGCAGATACGGCATGGCAACAAGGGCAAAGGCCAGTTGGTTATTCGCTATAACTCGCTTGACGAGTTGCAAGGTGTGCTCGCACACATCCGCTGAAACAATTGCAATTGTAGCGAACAGTCGGAAATCACTACCCAAGAGTTGAATAGGGGTTAATCCACCCCTATACTCTGCGCGCATTTTGTCGGCACAAATTATGCCAAGTCGTTACTGACTTGTTGGTCGACTTCCGAGGAGCAGTTGTGATGGAAATCCGCACGCCAAACCGCCTGCCTTTCCATCGCTGGGCGGTTTTTCCGGTACTGCTGGCTCAATTCGTCGTACTACTGCTGGCAACCTTGGTGTTGTGGCAGTGGAAAGGGGCGGTCAGTGGATATTCAGGCCTTTGCGGAGGTTTGATTGCCTGGCTACCCAATGTGTATTTCGCCTGGAAGGCTTTTCGCTTTAGCGGAGCTCGGGCGGCACAAGCCATCGTCAAGTCGTTTTACGCGGGCGAGGCGGGCAAGATGATTTTGACGGCAGTGCTATTTGCACTGACCTTCGCAGGAGTGAAGCCACTGGCGCCGTTAGCAGTATTCGGCGTCTTCGTGTTGACCCTTTTGGTCAGCTGGTTCGCGCCCCTGCTGATGAATAAAAGACTTTCGAGACCTTAGGGCGTTTGAGGCAACCATGGCAGCAGAAACCGCTTCGGGCTATATCCAGCACCACTTGCAGAACCTGACCTACGGTCAACTACCAGACGGCAGCTGGGGCTTCGCCCATTCGGCTGCAGAAGCCAAGGCAATGGGCTTCTGGGCGTTCCACCTGGACACCCTGGGTTGGTCCGTCGCGCTGGGTCTGATCTTCCTGTTCATCTTCCGCATGGCGGCCAAGAAGGCGACTTCCGGCCAACCAGGCGGCCTGCAGAACTTCGTGGAAGTACTGGTGGACTTCGTCAACGGCAGCGTGAAGGACTCCTTCCACGGCCGTAGCCCAGTGATTGCCCCGCTGGCGCTGACCATTTTCGTCTGGGTATTCCTGATGAACGCCATCGACCTGGTTCCGGTCGACTGGATTCCTCAGCTGGCCATCCTGATCTCCGGTGATCCGCACATTCCGTTCCGCGCCGTGTCGACCACCGACCCGAACGCGACCTTGGCCATGGCCTTCTGCGTCTTTGCGCTGATCATTTTCTACAGCATCAAGGTCAAGGGCCTGGGCGGCTTCATCGGTGAGCTGACCCTGCACCCGTTCGGCAGCAAGAACATCTTCGTGCAGATCCTGCTGATCCCGGTCAACTTCCTGCTGGAATTCGTCACCCTGATCGCCAAGCCGATCTCCCTGGCACTGCGTCTGTTCGGCAACATGTACGCCGGCGAGCTGGTG
Source organism: Pseudomonas sp. KCJK9000 (assembly GCF_046230725.1). NCBI lineage: Bacteria > Pseudomonadati > Pseudomonadota > Gammaproteobacteria > Pseudomonadales > Pseudomonadaceae > Pseudomonas > Pseudomonas sp. KCJK9000. The sequence continues at coordinate 39,092 of NZ_JBJJLN010000004.1, forward strand.
TTCATCCTGATCGCGGTGATGTTCGGCGCCGGCATCCTCTGGCTGAGCGGCCTGGGTATCGTGCTGCAATGGGCGTGGGCTGTATTCCACATCCTGATCATCACCCTGCAAGCTTTCATCTTCATGATGCTCACCATCGTCTACCTGTCGATGGCTCACGAAGATAACCATTAAGACCGCCTGGCGTGTCTGATAGCCTTCCCCGCCTGTTTGGGGGGAGGGCTTAAAAAGTCCGCAAGGGCATGCTGTACCAAACGATTTGTTTTACCGCTTCAAACTAAAAACCTAACCAATACGACGTAAAAGTCGGGAGGAAAGATGGAAACTGTAGTTGGTCTGACCGCTATCGCTGTTGCTCTGCTGATCGGCCTGGGTGCTCTGGGTACCGCCATTGGTTTCGGCCTGCTGGGCGGCAAATTCCTGGAAGGCGCTGCTCGTCAGCCAGAGATGGTTCCGATGCTGCAGGTCAAAATGTTCATCGTTGCCGGTCTGCTCGACGCCGTAACCATGATCGGTGTTGGTATCGCTCTGTTCTTCACCTTCGCGAATCCGTTCGTTGGTCAGATCGCCGGCTAATCACTCGTCACTACGAGTTGATGGCTGTATGAATTAAGACCGAGCGAGGTGTTGGCGTGAACATTAATGCAACCCTGATTGGCCAATCCGTTGCTTTTCTGATTTTTGTACTCTTCTGCATGAAGTATGTATGGCCTCCGGTCATCACTGCCCTGCAAGAGCGCCAAAAGAAGATTGCCGACGGTTTGGACGCTGCCAACCGCGCAGCTCGCGACCTGGAGCTGGCCCAAGAGAAAGCGGGTCAGCAACTGCGTGAAGCTAAAGCCCAGGCAGCCGAAATCATTGAGCAAAGCAAGAAACGCGCTGCTCAGCTTGTCGAGGAAGCCCGTGAACAGGCCCGCGTCGAAGCTGACCGTGTGAAGGCTCAGGCTCTGGCCGAGATCGAACAGGAACTCAACAGCGCTAAAGACGCCCTGCGTGCCCAAGTGGGTGCCCTGGCCGTTGGCGGTGCCGAAAAGATCCTTGGCGCCACAATCGATCAAAACGCGCATGCGGAGCTGGTTAACAAACTGGCCGCTGAAATTTAAGCGAGGGCGATCATGGCAGAACTGACCACGTTGGCCCGACCTTACGCTAAGGCTGCCTTTGAGCATGCCCAGGCCCATCAGCAACTGGCCAATTGGTCAGCCATGCTCGGCCTGGCTGCTGCGGTTTCGCAAGACGAGACCATGCAGCGCCTGCTCAAGGCCCCGCGACTGACGAGCGCAGAAAAGGCCGCCACGTTCATTGACGTGTGCGGTGACAAGTTCAATGCACAGGCACAGAATTTCATTCATGTTGCCGCGGAAAACGACCGTCTCCTGCTTCTGCCGGAGATTGCCGCTCTGTTCGACCTGTACAAGGCCGAGCAAGAGAAATCCGTGGACGTGGAAGTCACCAGTGCCTTCGCGTTGGACCAAGAACAGCAAGACAAACTCGCCAAGGTTCTCAGTGCACGGTTAGGCCAGGAAGTGCGCCTGCACGCGTCGGAGGATGCCAGCCTTATTGGCGGCGTCGTCATCCGCGCAGGTGACCTGGTAATCGATGGCTCTGTTCGCGGCAAAATCGCGAAACTGGCCGAAGCATTGAAATCTTGAGTTTGAAGGGGCAGCAGAGCAATGCAGCAACTCAATCCTTCCGAAATTAGTGAAATCATCAAGGGCCGCATCGACAACCTCGATGTGAGCTCCCAAGCCCGTAACGAAGGTACCGTCGTTTCGGTTTCCGACGGTATCGTGCGCATCCACGGTCTGGCCGACGTCATGTATGGCGAAATGATCGAGTTCCCTGGCAGCGTATTCGGCATGGCCCTGAACCTGGAGCAAGACTCCGTAGGTGCAGTGATCCTGGGTGCCTATGACACCCTGGCCGAAGGCATGAGCGCCAAGTGCACCGGTCGCATCCTGGAAGTTCCGGTTGGTAAGGAACTGCTGGGTCGCGTCGTTGACGCCCTGGGCAACCCGATCGACGGCAAAGGTCCTCTGGGCAACACCCAGACCGACGCAGTCGAGAAAGTGGCTCCAGGCGTGATCTGGCGTAAGTCGGTAGACCAGCCTGTACAGACTGGCTACAAGTCCGTCGACGCCATGATCCCTGTCGGCCGTGGCCAGCGTGAGCTGATCATCGGTGACCGTCAGATCGGCAAGACCGCCATGGCCATCGACGCCATCATCAACCAGAAAGACTCCGGTATTTTCTGCGTTTATGTTGCTGTCGGCCAGAAGCGTTCCACCGTTGCCAACATCGTTCGCAAGCTGGAAGAAACCGGCGCCCTGGCCAACACCATCGTGGTCGTTGCCAGTGCTTCGGAATCCGCCGCGCTGCAGTTCCTGGCGCCATACGCCGGCTGCACCATGGGCGAGTTCTTCCGTGACCGCGGTGAAGATGCCCTGATCGTTTACGATGACCTGTCCAAGCAGGCCGTTGCGTACCGTCAGATCTCCCTGCTGCTGCGCCGTCCACCAGGACGTGAAGCGTACCCAGGTGACGTGTTCTATCTCCACTCCCGTCTGCTGGAGCGTGCGTCGCGCGTTTCCGAAGAGTACGTCGAGAAGTTCACCAACGGCGCAGTGACTGGCAAAACCGGTTCCCTGACTGCCCTGCCGATCATCGAAACCCAGGCTGGCGACGTTTCCGCGTTCGTTCCGACCAACGTGATTTCCATCACCGACGGTCAGATCTTCCTGGAATCGGCCATGTTCAACTCGGGCATCCGCCCTGCAGTGAACGCCGGTGTTTCGGTATCCCGCGTAGGTGGTGCCGCTCAGACCAAGATCATCAAGAAGCTGTCCGGTGGTATTCGTACCGCACTGGCTCAGTACCGTGAACTGGCTGCATTCGCCCAGTTCGCTTCCGATCTGGACGAAGCGACCCGCAAGCAGCTGGAGCATGGTCAGCGCGTAACCGAGCTGATGAAGCAGAAGCAGTACGCGCCAATGTCCATTGCGGACATGGCTCTGTCGCTGTACGCCGCTGAGCGTGGTTTCCTGACTGACGTGGAAGTCTCCAAGATCGGCAGCTTCGAGCAAGCACTGATCGCCTACTTCAACCGTGATCACGCCGAACTGATGGCGAAGATCAACGTGAAGGGTGACTTCAACGACGAAATCGACGCAGGCCTGAAAGCCGGTATCGAGAAGTTCAAGGCCACCCAGACCTGGTAAGCCGCAGCGGGGGCTCCGGCCCCCGCTTGCTAACCTGATAGGTGATACATGGCAGGCGCAAAAGAGATTCGCAGTAAGATTGCGAGCATCAAAAGCACGCAAAAAATTACCAGCGCCATGGAGAAAGTGGCGGTCAGCAAAATGCGCAAGGCACAAATGCGCATGGCTGCTAGCCGTCCTTACGCGGAGCGTATCCGCCAGGTGATCGGTCATCTGGCCAACGCCAACCCGGAATACCGCCACCCGTTCATGATCGAGCGCCCTGTGAAGCGCGCCGGTTATATCGTGGTGAGCAGTGACCGTGGTCTGTGCGGTGGCTTGAACACCAACCTGTTCAAGGCCCTGGTCAAGGACATGAGCGTAAACCGCGAACAGGGCGTGGAAATCGACCTGTGCGTGATCGGCAGCAAGGGTGCGACTTTCTTCCGCATCTTTGGCGGCAACGTCGTAGCCGCGATCAGCCACCTGGGCGAAGAGCCATCGATCAACGACTTGATCGGCTCCGTCAAAGTGATGCTGGACGCCTACCTGGACGGCCGTATCGATCGCCTCTCGGTGGTTTCGAACAAGTTCATCAACACCATGACCCAAAAACCGACGGTCGAGCAATTGGTACCGTTGGTGGCAACCCCGGATCAGGATCTCAAGCATCACTGGGATTACCTGTACGAACCTGACGCAAAAGAGCTGCTGGACGGCTTGATGGTGCGTTACGTGGAGTCGCAGGTTTACCAGGCGGTGGTCGAGAACAACGCTGCTGAACAAGCGGCCCGGATGATCGCCATGAAGAACGCCACAGACAACGCCGGTGATTTGATCAAAGAGCTTCAGTTGATCTACAACAAGGCGCGTCAGGCTGCGATCACCCAGGAGATCTCGGAAATCGTCGGCGGCGCTGCCGCGGTTTAACGGTTCAAAAATTCAGAGGATCCAGCTATGAGTAGCGGACGTATCGTTCAAATCATCGGCGCCGTCATCGACGTGGAATTCCCACGTGACGCGGTACCGAGTGTTTACAACGCGCTGAAAGTACAAGGCGCGGAAACCACCCTGGAAGTTCAGCAGCAGCTGGGCGACGGTGTGGTTCGTACCATTGCGATGGGCTCGACCGAAGGCCTCAAGCGCGGTCTGGATGTCGTCGACTCCGGCGCTGCCATTTCCGTTCCTGTTGGTAAGGCCACCCTGGGCCGCATCATGGACGTACTGGGCAACCCAATCGACGAAGCCGGCCCAATCGGCGAAGAAGAGCGTCGCGGTATCCACCAGCCAGCGCCTTCGTTCGCTGACCAGGCAGGCGGCAACGACCTGCTGGAAACCGGCATCAAGGTTATCGACCTGGTTTGCCCGTTCGCCAAGGGTGGTAAGGTTGGTCTGTTCGGTGGTGCCGGTGTCGGCAAGACCGTAAACATGATGGAACTGATCCGTAACATCGCCATGGAACACAGCGGTTACTCCGTGTTCGCTGGTGTGGGTGAGCGTACTCGTGAGGGTAACGACTTCTACCACGAGATGAAGGACTCCAACGTTCTCGACAAGGTAGCGCTGGTCTACGGTCAGATGAACGAGCCACCAGGAAACCGTCTGCGCGTAGCGCTTACCGGCCTGACCATGGCTGAGAAGTTCCGTGACGAAGGTAACGACGTTCTGCTGTTCGTCGACAACATCTATCGTTACACCCTGGCCGGTACCGAAGTATCCGCACTGCTGGGCCGTATGCCTTCGGCAGTAGGTTACCAGCCGACCCTGGCTGAAGAGATGGGCGTTCTGCAAGAGCGCATCACCTCCACCAAGGAAGGTTCGATCACCTCCGTTCAGGCCGTATACGTACCTGCGGACGACTTGACCGACCCGTCGCCTGCGACCACCTTCGCCCACTTGGACGCCACCGTCGTTCTGTCCCGTGACATCGCCTCCCTGGGTATCTACCCAGCGGTCGACCCACTGGACTCGACTTCGCGCCAGCTGGACCCGAACGTGATCGGCACCGAGCACTACGAGACCGCTCGTGGCGTTCAGTATGTTCTGCAGCGCTACAAAGAGCTGAAAGACATCATCGCCATTCTGGGTATGGACGAACTGTCCGAAGCCGACAAGCAACTGGTAGCCCGCGCTCGTAAGATCCAGCGCTTCCTGTCGCAGCCGTTCTTCGTGGCCGAGGTCTTCACCGGCTCGCCAGGCAAGTACGTTTCCCTGAAAGACACCATCGCTGGCTTCAGCGGCATCCTCAAAGGTGACTACGACCACCTGCCAGAACAAGCGTTCTACATGGTCGGCAGCATCGACGAAGCGATCGAGAAAGCCAAGAAACTGTAATCCCGGCGCCCCGCAAGGGGCGCTAATCAGGTTGAGGCAAGCAGATGGCTATGACAGTCCATTGCGATATCGTCAGCGCGGAAGGAGAAATCTTCTCCGGCCTGGTCGAGATGGTAGTAGCGCACGGCAACCTGGGCGATCTTGGTATCGCTCCAGGCCACGCCCCGCTGATCACCAATCTCAAGCCTGGTCCGATCACGCTGACCAAGCAAGGTGGCGATCGTGAGGTGTTTTACATCTCCGGTGGCTTCCTCGAAGTGCAGCCAAACATGGTCAAGGTTCTTGCCGACACCGTGCAGCGCGCTGCCGACCTGGACGAAGCTCAGGCTCAGGAAGCCCTCAAGGCTGCTGAGAACGCCCTGAACGCGAAAAGCTCGGACTTCGACTACGGTGCTGCCGCCGCACGCCTGGCCGAGGCTGCAGCTCAACTGCGAACCGTCCAGCAATTGCGCAAAGGCAAGTAATCCGGCCAAGCCGCTTACTTCCGTTGCGATTGAGTTAAAGGGTAGCCTCGGCTACCCTTTTTCTTTTTCTGAATTTCTTCTCAGGTCACGCCCCTGACCGCCCAGGATTGGTAGCCAGTCAATGTCCCTCGATATCGTTATTCTTGCCGCCGGCCAAGGCACCCGCATGCGCTCGGCGCTGCCCAAGGTGCTGCACCCTGTTGCCGGTAACTCCATGCTCGGCCACGTTATCCACAGTGCGCGCCTGCTCCAGCCTCAAGGCATCCACGTGGTGATCGGGCACGGCGCCGAGCAGGTGCGTGAGCGTTTGGCCGCCGATGACCTGAATTTCGTCATGCAGGACAAACAGCTGGGTACTGGCCATGCTGTTGCTCAAGCGTTGCCGGCGATCACTGCCGACACAGTGCTGGTGCTCTACGGTGACGTGCCGCTTATAGAAGTGGAAACCCTGCAGCGTCTGCTGGCCAAGGTCAGCGATAAGCAGCTAGGTCTGCTCACCGTCACTCTGCAGGACCCCACAGGCTATGGCCGCATCGTGCGCAACGACGAAGGCGAGGTTACCGCTATCGTCGAGCACAAGGATGCCACTGAAGAGCAGAAGGCGATCAAGGAAGGCAATACCGGTATCCTGGCCCTCCCAGCGGCGCGCCTGGCCGACTGGATGAGCCGGCTGTCGAACAACAACGCCCAGGGCGAGTACTACCTTACTGACGTCATCGCCATGGCTGTGGCCGATGGGCTGGTGGTCGCCACCGAGCAGCCCCACGACCCCATGGAAGTGCAGGGCGCCAATGACCGTCGCCAGTTGTCGGAGCTTGAGCGTCACTATCAACTGCGTGAGGGCCGCCGGCTGATGGCTCAGGGTGTGACCCTGCGCGACCCCGCACGCTTCGATGTCCGTGGCCAGGTCACAGTGGGCCGAGATGTGCTGATCGACATCAACGTTATTCTTGAGGGCAAGGTAGTCATCGAAGACGACGTACAGATCGGCCCGAACTGCGTGATCAAGGACAGCACCCTGCGCAAGGGCGCGATCATCAAGGCCAACTCTCATCTGGACGGTGCGGTGATGGGCGAGGGCAGCGATGCCGGCCCGTTCGCCCGCCTGCGCCCGGGGAGCGTACTGGATGCCAAAGCCCATGTGGGTAACTTCGTCGAATTGAAAAATGCCCATCTCGGTCAGGGTGCCAAAGCGGGGCACCTGACCTACCTGGGCGACGCCGAGGTGGGCGCGCGGACCAATATCGGTGCAGGAACCATCACCTGCAACTACGATGGCGCCAACAAGTTCAAGACCGTGATGGGCGAGGACGTATTCATTGGCTCCAACAACTCGCTGGTCGCGCCTGTGGATATCAAGAGCGGTGCGACGACCGCCGCCGGTTCGACTGTTACTCAGAACGTCGAAGCAGGCCAGTTGGCCGTCGCTCGCGCCCGTCAACGCAATATCGATGGCTGGAAACGTCCCGAGAAGATCGTGAAGGGCTGAGTTATACACAGCGGGTTCGATAAGAAGCCGACTTATGTGAATAAGTCGGCTTTTTTGTGGTTGTGATTCTTGAAGAAACGGATTTAGCCGCGATGAGCATCACATTGCATCGGCAGGCCAGCATTCAAGGATAAAACCCGCACCTACGTGGCCGATTCGTCGGAATAAACTTATCCACAGCTTGACGGCGCCACGATCTTAGGTTTTGATTGCGATCATTATCTTTCGAATCGAAACTTAAGCGCTCATGTCGAAACGTAACACTCCTCAGCGTCGTCACAATATCCTTGCCTTGCTCAACGAACAGGGTGAGGTGAGTGTGGATGCTCTGGCACGGCGATTCGAAACTTCTGAAGTGACTATCCGCAAGGACCTCGCGGCCTTGGAGGCCAATGGCCTGTTGCTTCGCCGTTACGGTGGAGCCGTTCCCGTACCCCAGGAGATGCTCGTGGAAACCGCCCAACCGGTGTCGGCTTACAAAAAGGCCATCGCCCGCGCAGCGGTCGCCCGAATACGCGAACACGCCCGCATCATCATCGACAGCGGTAGCACCACCGCCGCCATGATTCCTGAACTGGGACGTCAACCCGGCTTGGTGGTGATGACCAACTCCTTGAACGTCGCCCGCGCCATCAGCGAACTGGAGCACGAGCCGGTGCTGCTGATGACCGGCGGCACCTGGGACCCGCATTCAGAATCATTTCAAGGCCAGGTCGCAGAACAGGTACTGCGCTCCTACGATTTTGACCAGCTGTTCATTGGGGCCGATGGCATCGACCTGCAGCGAGGTACCACCACGTTCAACGAGCTGCTCGGCTTGAGCCGAGTGATGGCGGAAGTTGCCCGTGAAGTGATCGTGATGGTCGAGTCCGATAAGGTCGGGCGCAAAATCCCCAACCTCGAGCTGCCCTGGGGCAGCGTGCATACCCTTATTACAGACGAACGCCTGCCCGCAGCGGCACGTGAACAAATTCAAGCTCGCGGCATCAACCTGATCTGCGCCGCGATCAGCCAGGAGCAATAACTATGTGTGGAATCGTTGGTGCCGTAGCCGAGCGCAACATCACAGCCATTCTCATCGAAGGCCTCAAGCGTCTTGAGTACCGCGGGTACGACAGTGCCGGCCTGGCCGTGTATACCCAGCAGGGCGAGCTGCAGCGCCGCCGCCGCATCGGCAAAGTCGCTGAATTGGAAACCGCGGTAGCTGCCCAGCCGCTCAATGGCCAGCTGGGTATCGCCCACACCCGCTGGGCTACTCATGGCGCACCGACCGAAGGTAATGCTCACCCGCATTTCTCCAACAGTGAAGTGGCGGTTGTCCATAACGGCATCATCGAAAATCACGAAGAGCTACGCGAAGAGCTCAAAGCGCTGGGCTATGTGTTCAGCTCGCAGACCGATACCGAAGTCATCGTTCACCTGATCCACCACACGCTCAAGAGCAACCCGGACATCGCCGAGGCCCTCAAAGCTGCGGTCAAGCGCCTGCATGGCGCATACGGCCTGGCCCTGATCAGCATCAAGCAGCCTGATCGCCTGGTGGCCGCACGCAGTGGCAGCCCGCTGGTGATCGGCCTAGGCCATGGGGAAAACTTCCTCGCGTCCGACCAATTGGCCCTGCGCCAGGTCACCGACCGCTTCATGTATCTGGAGGAGGGCGATATCGCCGAGATCCGCCGCGACCAAGTGAAGATCTGGGACCAGAGCGGCTTGCCGGTACAACGTGAGACCGTGCAGTACCACGAAGGCGCCGAAGCCGCCGACAAGGGCGCATACCGCCACTTCATGCTCAAAGAAATCCACGAGCAGCCAACCGTGGTGCAGCGCACGCTCGAAGGCCGCCTGGGCAAGGACCACGTGATGGTTCAGGCTTTCGGCCCGCAGGCCGAGCAGCTGTTCGCCAAGGTCCGCAACGTGCAGATCGTCGCCTGTGGTACCAGCTACCATGCAGGCATGGTTGCTCGTTACTGGCTCGAAAGCCTGGCCGGTATCCCATGCCAAGTTGAAGTGGCTAGCGAGTTCCGCTACCGCAAGGTGGTGGTGCAGCCTGATACCCTGTTCGTCTCCATCTCCCAGTCCGGCGAAACCGCCGACACCCTGGCCGCCCTGCGCAATGCCAAGGAACTGGGCTTCCTCGGTAGCCTGGCGATCTGCAACGTGGGTATCAGCTCGCTGGTTCGCGAGTCGGACCTCACCCTGCTGACCCTGGCCGGCCCGGAAATCGGCGTGGCCTCGACCAAGGCATTCACCACTCAGCTGGTCTCGCTGATGCTGCTGACCCTGGCGCTGGGCCAAGTGCGTGGCACCCTCGAAGCTGGCGTAGAAGCTGGGCTGGTGGAAGAACTCCGCCGCCTGCCTGCGCGCCTGGGTGAAGCTTTGGCCATGGACAGCACCGTAGAGAAAACCGCCGAGCTGTTCGCCGACAAGCACCACACCCTGTTCCTCGGCCGTGGCGCGCAATACCCGGTGGCCATGGAAGGTGCGCTGAAGCTCAAGGAAATCTCTTACATCCATGCTGAAGCCTACCCAGCAGGCGAGCTCAAGCACGGCCCGCTGGCGCTTGTGGATAATGACATGCCGGTGGTCACTGTGGCGCCGAACAACGAGCTGCTGGAAAAGTTAAAGTCCAACCTGCAGGAAGTGCGTGCCCGTGGTGGCGAGTTGGTGGTGTTCGCGGATGAGAACGCCGGGATGAGTAATGGCGAAGGCACCCATGTGATCAAAGTGCCGCACATCGTCGATGAACTGGCGCCGATTCTTTATACCATTCCGCTGCAGTTGCTTTCGTACTATGTTGCGGTGCTCAAAGGGACCGATGTTGACCAGCCGCGTAACTTGGCGAAGTCGGTGACGGTGGAGTAAGGCGCATAACGTTCAGGATCAATTGATCTCCAAGATTAAAAACTGTTTCTGAGATTAAAAACTGTCGCAGAGAGAGGGGGCCGCCCCTGGCTCCCTCTCTCTAGACGGCCTTCCTTTCTCCCGTTTCCTTTCACGTAACCTGCTTCGGCGCCCTCAATGCCATTGCCCATTCAGCCCGACGAATCGCTCGCGTCATACGTGCGGCGTAACTTGCACCTCAGCTGGCACATCGACGTTCCGCTGACCTTCCATCAGCTCGGCACCCGTCACGTGCTGAAGACGATTGAGGTGAAGCGGCTTGCGGAGGCGATGGGGTGGCCAGGATGCTACGGCTTCAATCGGCTAGTTCACGGCCACACCATGATGGCGTCGACTCACGTCTTCAAAGCCCGCTGGGACCACGTCTACTCAGGAAAGCAGTACATTTCCGAGGGTGAACGCTTCAGTGTGTTCGATTCCTCGTTCTGTCCAGAATGTGTCCGTGAAGATTTGAAGAACCGCGGCTTCTCTTACTGGCGGCGGTACGTCGCGCCTTATGTGACCGTATGCTTCAAGCACAACGCAGTCCTTCATAATCTCTGCCCATTCTGTGATAAGCCTTTCAACGGTGTGGGGCATATCCTGGATGTCATGTGGCGAATGTGCCGTGGCCGGCACCTCGCTGACGCGCCCACGGTGCCCAATGAGGCTCCCACTGCCTTGCGTCGCGCAAAAATCTATCACTAGCTTTGCACATCAACCCGTTTGTAGTGGTCAACTCATCCCGGACACGGTTTTGAGTTTTTCTTCAGCTTTTGCCGGAGCCAGTCCATCGTTGAACTGATGAGGCCGGATCCAGTTGTAGTGGCCCATCAGGCATTGGCCAATGTCTCGTTGAGCTTGCTGCCCGGTCAGGTAGCTCGTGGTCGGTATCCACTCTGACTTCAAGCTGCGAAAGACTCGCTCCATCGGTGCATTATCCCAACAGTTGCCTCGGCGGCTCATGCTCTGGCGCATGCGGTAGCGCCACAGCCTCTGGCGGAACTGACGGCTGCCATATTGCGATCCCTGGTCAGAGTGGAACAGGAGTCCTTGAGGCTTTCCACGTTGTTCGTAGGCGACGTGCAGCGCTTTGACCACCAGGTCTCCATCCGGCTTTTCTGATAAGGCCCAGCCAACCACTCTGCGTGCATAGTGATCCAGGACAACTGCCAGATAGTGCCATTTGCCCTGTGCCCAGACGTAAGTGATGTCTCCACACCAGACCTGATTTGGAGCTTCGACATCAAACGCTCGGTTCAAGGTGTTCGGTATATCTGGCCGCTCCCCTGTGGCTTTTTTGTATGCATGTGATCCTGGCTGCTTGCTGATCAACGCCAGCTCACGCACCAGGCTGCGTACCTTGAACCGCCCGATTTACTCACCCTCTTCTTGCATCATTGCCATGATGGTACGGCTGCCGGGCGCACTTCGACCTCGCGTGAACAACTCATTCACTCGACTGCGCAACCGTAGTCGTTCAACGTCCGGAGTTCGCCTTCTGTGACGATGTGCGTAGTCACTTGAGCGAGTGACTTCGAACACTTCGCACAAACAATCAACGGGCTCATGGTCGCTGAGCTGGCGGATCAGCGCGTACGCTCGAGATCATCCGACATCAAGAGCGCGGTGGCCTTTTTTAGTATCGATTTCTCGCGTTCAAGGCGCGTGATCCGGGCTTCCAACTCTTGGATTATTTGCTGCTCTGGCGTCAACGCTTTGCTGGCCGGCGTAACGCCGCCGCGCTCCTGCTGAAGCTGATTAACCCATCGGCGTAGGGCCGATTCGACCAAGCCGAGCGAACGGGCCGCTTCGGCATGGCTGTAGCCTTGATCGAGCACCAGGCAGGCAGCTTCGCGCTTGAACTCAGGGGTAAAGGTACGGCGTTGCTTGGTCATCGGACACCTCTCTGTGGCGAGCATTCTCGCCTAAATGGGTGTCCGGGGTTAGTAGACCACTACAGGCACTCAGCAAAGACGAAGAAGCTAAGGCCTTCTTTGAGCGTCTCGATCTCGCGAGTAAGCCGGGCAGGCCCAAGTCGCCGAGTTGATTTCCTTCGAGATGGGACAAGCCATTACCAGGCGAGAACGTGAATCGCTAGAGATCGCTACGCACTGTTCCCGATGGAGGGGTCGATGGGCGTAAGAAATCTGAGCGATTCACTCTGTCTCGGCTGCGGATCAAACAGTGACCGCAGTTCTGTTCTCGATGACTGTCGTTACAGCGTTATAGAGATCGACTTCGGTTTGCTGGGTTTTGATTGAAACGACTAGGCTGTATCTGACCTTATCATCGAAGCGATTTTTCGATACTAAGGTCTTCCACCACCCTGGCGCTGGGTAAACGCCTAGGATGCCCAAGCCAGCTAGGTCTGAAGCTGGACCTCGCCAAACATCCGAGTGCAGAGAACCCTTGTGGCGCGCATTCATACCAATCAACCAACGATCGTCTGATGCGCCTGCGACGTACGGAAGATCGTCTTCCTCATCACGTGCCCGTTGGTTGATGCGCTGACGGAAATCGATAACATCCTCGTTTGGCCTGCTCACCTGGAAGCGCAGTCCGTGGGATTCGTAGCGATAACGGCCTTTGAGCCCACGCTCCGCTACTCCTGGATTTGGCTCAATGAAGTAGGAAAGGGTCACACGCATTTCAACTTCGGCGTCACCCAAGTCAATCAGCGCTTCCTTCGGCCAAGGAAGCTCGTGCAGGTGCATGTCATGGGCGGTTGGCGGCTTTGGCTTCACGCGGGCAAATGGCTTCAACTCGTCCTCGACGATCAGGGTCAAGGTGTTCGATGCACTCCACAACGCGCGCCCGATATCAGGCACACCAAACCCACAGGTTCGAACGAGGTTTTCGTACGCACCTTTAGCGTTACCCTTCAGGAAGTCATCCTTCATGCGCTGAGTCCATTCGGCCGAATGGACGATCAAAGCGCGCACAGTTTCCGGCCATAGCTCGGGGTAGGCAGCCGATATCTGGGCGGCCATCCTAGCGGCAAGTGCTGAGGCTGCACTTGTGGCCCAAGTGGTAGAGAACAGGCGTTCTTGGGGGCGGTGAGAAGTGGTGAGCAACGACAGAGAAGTGTGGCTGAACGCGCCGAGCGCGTCGCAAATTAGGTTTCCGCCTTCGAATACGACATCAGGTTTCAGTGGCCATGGAGTGTTGAGCCAGAGCCTCGACGTCGTGCTGTAGGGGCTCAGGCTGCCATGAGCGGCCAGCGCTGTTGAGTTCGGGCTCGGTGGATCAATCCTATCCTTGAGGGTATAGGCGCCTACGCAGAGCGCGTTCCAGGACTGACCAGGATCGTGAATACCGTCGGTGATATTGCTTGTCGGGTACTCCAGATAGCCAGATTGCTTGGCATTGCCAGCGGAGACAATCATCAAGCGCGGTGTCGCTCGTTTGCCGAGCGAATCGGAGGTGAGCATGTCCACCGCGGACGACCATGCGGATGGTCGCCCTCTGTCGCGGTCATCGATGCTGGTAACCGCCATGCTGTAGATCCGCTGCTTTGAGGGGCAGGAGATTTCGGGATAGGCCACGGCCCTCAATGTCAGCGCACCGTAAGGCTCGCTTGAATCGCCTCGAGCAGCGTGCAGAAGCTTCACTGATTCGACTCGATGCGAAATATAGACTGGGCTATCAGCATCCAGTGGTTCAATCAGGTCGCCGTACAGCGCCACCCCGGCGAGGCCGGTGCCATGTCCCTGGTGATCATCGACGCCCCATGCGGCATTCACGGTGTACAGATCAGCAGCATCGATGTGCGCTGATAGCAGAGGGTGGCCTGGATTCACTCCGGTATCGAGTAAGCAGATGCGTAGGTTGTCATCCGCGGCGGCGGTGGTTCGACCAGATAGGTGGGTGACCCAAGCCTGCTGCTCGAGCGGAGGCAACGCGTCGAAAAATTCAGCGGTCTCTTTCGCCCTTCGGATCTCTGCAACTTCATTGAGCAGATAAATCGAACCGACGATTGCCGCGCGAGAGGCAAACACGTTGATGACGGTGCGTTCGGGGAAGGTGAGCACGTGATTGGACGTTTGGAGGCCCAGCACGTCAGCGACGGTCCTGAATCGCTCTTCTACTGCAGCCTGGTTCTCACGCGCCGGAAGCCAGAACTCCCACCAGACAGCTTCCTGATCATTCGATGGCAGCATATGGTCGGCGTCTGTCCACAGAGCTTCGAAGGTGGCAGATCGGATTTCAGCAATGGGGTTCAGTAGGGGGGTATTGAGTGCGACGCCTTTTTTCTTCGATTTCTCAGTGAGGTATTTCGTCACTAATTTTTCGAAGGCAACGAGTTTGCCATCGGGCACAAACACCGTGGCAAAATGTGTTTCGGTCGCCTTATCGAAGCGAACGTTCAAGAGCTCTATGCGTTGAGCCCCACGAGCTAGCCCCTCGAATACGAGGGGGAATGAAGGCTCGCTGACAAATTCAATTTGAAGCCCCAGACCTTTTTCCTGGCCGTTTAACCGTTGCAGCCCGACAGCATCATCCAGTTGCTCCTGCACGCGCTGTAGCTGCTGGCGTAGCAAGTTACCGTGGATCAGGCGGTCCCGAGGAGGATACTTGGGATCTCGCTTGGGCTTGATCGTGGACCGGAATTTTTCAGGCTTCCCTGTCTGTTTGAAATGGAAGTGTCGTCGCTGCCCTGCGTTTGGTTCCGTCATCGAAAAGCTCTACCGGCTCATATTTTTTGTCGTTGGTGGAAGGCCTTGCGCTCCTTAAGGTGCCTTTCCACATCCCTAGCATCTACCTGAAGGCGGTCATCAATGATCGCATCCTTGATAGCGTCGTCTGCTGCCCGAGCCAACTCTGCGTAACTGAGGCCAGCTGCGGCATCTGCAACTGCACCCCAGTTATTCATCTTCTTCGAGAAGTTCGCCAGGCGACCTTTGAGTACGGCCTGGATCTGTTCGCTGTTGGGCAGCCCATACTCGATAACATCATCGAAGCGGCGGAACAAGGCGTAGTCGAGGATTTCTGGGTGATTCGTGGCCGCGATAATCAAGCTGTTCGATTGGTCTTGCTCAATCATCTGCAGAAAGCTGTTGAGCACCCGGCGGATCTCACCGACGTCGTTTGACAGACCGCGTTGAGAACCGATGGCATCGAATTCGTCGAAGAAGTAAATGCCCCTAGTGTCGCGGATTGCATCGAACACTTGGCGCAGTTTCGCTGCCGTTTCACCCATGAATTTGGTGATCAGACTGTCCAGACGGACAACGTACAGCGGGATCTTGAGCTCGCCAGCGAGGGCAGAAGCGGTCATGGTCTTACCGGTACCAGGAGGCCCAACAAGTAGCAACTTCCGGCGAGGAGACAGGCCGTGAGCACGAATTTTTTCGAAGTTTCGTTGTTCGCTGATAATCCGATTCAGGCGGCCGTGGGTGCCTTCGTCGAGCACCATTTCCGAAATGCGGGTGCTCGGCATTGCCACCGACAGCAGATTACTGAGCTCGCCACGAGGTTGACCGATGGGCACAGGCTGGCTGGGCGGCAGTTGATTACGTTTGCTGACAGCCGCGTCAATGAGTGTGCGTAGATCTTGCGCGAGTTTACCGTGGCCCTGCTTGGCTTCATGGGCGGCCATTTGCATCGCTACGGCAAGGAAATGGCTATCGTCCCCCTTGATGTGGGAACGTAGAAGTGCCTTTAAGTGCTCGCCGCTAGCCATGGTTTTCCTGCCTTTTCGATATCAATAGTGTAAACGTTCTGACCCAGCGCTTTCCGTGCTTACGCCCTCGAATTGAGGCCGTTGGTCACTGGCTTTCCTGTGCTGTCGACGCTCGGCCTATGGCGATGGCCATCCAAGAAGGAAGGCGACCGCGGATCGATGACAGTGCTTCCCACTCCAATCCAGACATCCTCAAGCGCAGTTGAACAGCTGCTTCATCGGCTTTTTGTGGCCCGAACCACGCTAACGCGCGAAGTGCATTACCAGCCATAGAGCCATCCAGAGCTAGCATCCACCGAGGTGCATGACGAAGAAGAGTCATTTCTTCTCCAATTTTTAGCTGTCGCGTTTGCCCTGAGGTCAAGTATTCCTGGCGGTGCTGTTGAGGCGAGGTAAGGCCAAAGAGTTCTGCTGCCTTGCCCCCCCCCAAGACAATAGCCGCTTTACCCTTTACGGCCATGGACTTCACGACCTTTTCTAAGGTGAGCGCAGATTCCCTAACCCCTTTGGCCGTGCGGACATAAATTCCCCGCGCTACACGGCTGAGCATCCCACCTTTTGTCAGCCGAGAAAATGCTTGGTCTACCGCTGCTCGACTGCCCAAGTGCAAAAATTCCTTGGGCGACATAACGGTGCCCTCAGGAAGAGCTTGGGAATGGTCCAGGATGATCGACGGTAGGGACATCAGAAGTGACCTAGCTAAATGATGTCAGATATTTAATTGTGAATCTGACATGCAGGGCAAACGCTTTATGAATCGTTCCTGGTTTCCGTTGAGCCTGAAGGGCTACTACCAGTTCAAGTGGAATGCCTACGACCTGGCCCCTGCCGGCAGCTACTTTTCCACCGTCGACATTGCCGGTGAAGGGCGCCGGGCGATTTGTTACCCGACAAACTACGCCGAGGACCTGCAACCGGTAGTCTGCGCCGGTACCCCGACCGGTCGCTGCGGAGATCCGGCAACCAGCGGTCTGAGCAACGAGTAGATCATTGCCAGTGGTTCAGTAGCTTTAGGAAGAAATGCCAAGGTTCGGCTGTCGAGCTTCAGGTCAGGATTGATTACTGCTCTGGCGTCAGCGCTTTGCTGGCCGGCGTGACACCGCCGCGCTTCTGTTGAAGCTGATTAACCCATCGGCGCAGGGCCGATTCGACCAAGCCGAGCGAACGGACCGCCTCGGCATGGCTGTAACCTTGATCGAGCAACAGGTAGGCTGCTTCGCGCTTGAACTCAGGTGTAAAGTACGGCGTTGCTTGGTCATCAGACACCTCTCTGTGGCGAGCATTCTTGCCTAAATGGGTGTCCGGAGTTAGTAGATACTACAAATGTTGTACCGCTTAGCAGGGGCTTACCAATCCAATAGCTCGCCTTTGTTTTGCACCCAGGCCTCAAGGTGACGTCGAAGAGTCGTGAGCGGGAGTTCGTAACCGGGGAAGTCGGCTGGGTTGATTGCCCCGCACCGTGCGATGGCGATGTCTAGCCCGACGAACGTTTCAATTGTATCCCTGCTGAACATGTGCTGCACTTTGCCTACTCGATCGCCGAGTACGTGGCTGGTCCCAAAGCTCATCAGGTTTGAGGCCATGATCGTGAATTCCTGATCCGTACCGATGGCACCCTGTAACCACCTGCGTGGCTCATCAACCGAGCCGGAGTAGTTCTTCCATCGATAAAGCAGTGAAGCCAAGCCTGGCTCCAACAACAGAGCATTATTGTCTGCTGCTCGACTCCGAACTAACTGCAACCAGATAGCCTTCATCGCATCGACCGTCGGAACATCAAGCGTAGGCTCGAAGTCAGCCTTGTCTTTATGATCTGTAGGGTCACTGAGATGAACGAGCATCGCGGCCACGGACAAAGCTCTGGTCTCCCGAAAAGCTTCGATTGCCAGACTACCGCGCTTGTCCTCGGGGATGGCCTTCAAAAACCATGATGTCGCCCTCCATGCGCGAACCCATGGTGAGCTAAATGGATCACCGTCATCGCCAACAAATTTCTGTGCGATGGTAAATAATCCTGGAAGCAGCACTGCGGCATTCTCGGCCGGCAGCCGATTGACCGATTCGTCGAGCCTCGCCACGAGCGCAGGGAGCAGCCCGTCGTCCTCGATTGCTGCGATCGAGGCGGCCAGTTGCTCTTCCGTCAGTGCTGCATCGATGAACTGAGTGAAGCGGCGTTCTGAAATGTCACCGAGTGCGGTCTGCAACTCAAAATACCGCGGGAAGAATCGAGAACTGCATACTTGCTTCGCTTCGGCCCATTGCTGTTGAAAACCATGGTCGTAACGGGGGCCACCCATTGCCCACTCGGCCTGAGGGAACAGCAGCTTTATGGTTTCCTTGGCGAGCTCGCGGCGGTCCTCTGGCACTGTGTTGAGTAGATCCTTAATGGCTGCTTCCGCTGTCGGTCTTTTGCCGTCTCCCAGGTGCCGACCGCCCTGCAGCAGCAGAGATTGTTCCAGAGAAATCGTTTCGTGCAGATCCGGCTCGAAAACCCGAAGTGTTTCCAAAACTAGGAAATCTACGATATTCACTTCGAGCAAATCACCAGACGCATGCAGCGGTAAATGAACCGCCACGGAGGAGACCAACCGATGGGCATCCCGCATGTTCCGAAGCCGTGGTTGAATGGAGCCAATTAATGCATTGCCCCAGCGGGTCTGATCAAAACCGTTTTTCTCTGTGGCGTAGGAGTTCGCCAATTGCGACAAATTTTCAGTGAAAATCCGATGCACCATGTGCGTTGGCACCATGGGAAGATCGAAGCTTGCTTGGACAATTTTCTCTAGAAAGGCTCTTCCATCCCCGTCTGCTACTGGGTCCAGTGCGCTCTCCACGATGCTCGGCTGGAACAGCAAAACGAAAACGATGTTGGGCAGGTTCGCATTGGCTTTCACCTGGCGAAGCAGCACTCGAATCTGGTCTTGTTCGAGCCGATCTATGTCGTCGACAAAGACGATTAGCGGCCGTTTCAATTCGCGGAGGCGCTCCTCCAAGGCTTTGCGGACTTGATCGAGTGATTCGTTGCTACGGTCCCGTCCGAGGTGACTTAACCAGCGTCCGAGTAGTGATATGGCGATAGCTATCCCAGCCAGAATACCAGCGACCGTCGCTGCCGCGGGCAGGTCGAAGCCGATGGAGGAAGCAAAGGAAATCAACGATGCATTCGTGAGTATCGTCGTGATTTTCTGCTGCGACCCTCCAGCCTGCTTGAGCGGTGCACTTGCGCCTGACAGTATCGCGCCGTATTTCCTAAGGGTTGCGGCGCGCTTTAGCGCTTCCTGCGAGTTGTCACCGCCCAGCCTGTCGGCGATCTGACCGAAAAGTGCTCGGCTGATGGCGTTTCCGTCCCCCCACTGCCAAGGGTTGAAATCCAGCCAATTGGAGTGCTTGTCTCTGGCCTCAAGCTGCTCAATTACAAGATGCTTGAGGGACGATTTGCCAAACCCCCAGCCACCGCGGATGGCAAAAACCCGTCCTTCACGAGGACTAAGCTCCGACAGCACGTCAGCGATACGGTATGCATAACCTACTCTGCGCAGACGGTCCTTACCCTTAGTGCGGATAGGAGCTTCTGTACCTATTTCCATCGATGGAGGTGCAAGAGGGGCTGCGCTCGTTGTCCCTCGTAGGTTGGCAAGCCAAATCCTCACTGCGTTCCAAAGGTCTTTCATGCAGGCACATCCTTGTTGTACTGGCAACCACTCTAGAGATCGGGGCATAGACCGGCTATATGATATCACTCAGTTCCGTCTAACCATCATCGATTACATAGGCTGTCTTCGGCAGCTAAATCACCAAGAGCGAGTACTCCATGCATAGCCTGCTGCTAGGGAATGGCGTCAACCGGGCTGCGCTGCAGAAGGATTGGACGCAGCTCCTGCGCGAGCTTGCCGCCCAATTCGACGCTGAGGAGCTAATACATCACCTAGGGTCCAAGCCCCTTTCGATGTTCATCGAGGAGCTCTGCGCTCGATCGACGGGGGTCTTTCGGCATACTGAAAACGCAGTTAAAGTGGCCTTCGCTAAGCTGCTTGAGCAAATAACACCTATTGAGGCGCATCAAAGAATCTGTGACCCGTTCAAGGTTATCCTCACCACTAATTACGACTTTACCATCGAGGAAGCATTTGTAGGACCGCTCTACAACCCGGTCTTTCTTTATCCTGAATCCCGTTACAGCCTATTCCGCCGCTATCAGGCAGGCACGAAGGATATTTGGCATATTCATGGTGACTCGGCTAGACCCAGTTCGATGGTGTTGGGGTATGACCAATACGCAGGCAGCTTGCAGAAAATTCGCAATTACGTAACTGAAGGCGTAAAGATCAAGACGCTTGATTACCGTCTTTCATCTCCGGTCAAAAATGGCGTGAT
Organism: Pseudomonas sp. KCJK9000; assembly: GCF_046230725.1. NCBI lineage: Bacteria > Pseudomonadati > Pseudomonadota > Gammaproteobacteria > Pseudomonadales > Pseudomonadaceae > Pseudomonas > Pseudomonas sp. KCJK9000. The sequence goes on from NZ_JBJJLN010000004.1 coordinate 59,516, forward strand.
CGAATTCGAAAACGAGCGAAGTATTTACTCATGGGTTGACCATTTCCTCAGGGATCACCTGCACATCGTTGGATTGGGCATGGATTTCACGGAGATAGATATTTGGTGGTTGCTGCTTCACAAACGTAGACGTGCCAACCAGACTGGCAAGGTCTTTTACTACCAAGCGGGGCTAACCCCCAATGAAGATACGGCTGTTACTTCACTCATGAAATCGCTCAACGTGGAGGTAATTCACGTGATCGCGGACAGCTATACTGAGTGCTATCTGCGCATCGCTGATGAGATTGAAGGCCGGATCAAGGCGTATCCCGAACTGCTATCTCTACCAGAGAAATGCATGGAACAGGATAGCTACCAAACGCTCAACGTATCGAGTTCCAAGGTAAAACAGCGAAGCTTCAGATTTTCGGTTTCTCCCAACGACCCTCCACTCAGTCGGTAGGCGTGAATACGCAACCTGACAGCAGCGTACCGACCAGGGGACACGTGTATTAAAGTCGCTGGCAGAATACGGCTGATTTGTAAGCAGTTGTGCGAAAATCTGAGAAATGGAGGAGCAACATGACGGCATTCAAATGGTTGGTGAAGGACTCTCCAATTCAATCGCCTTGGTTACGCGGTACGAAGACATTCGGGATAAATAAGCCCGTCATGCTTATTGATCAATTTGGTGGGAAACAGCCATATTTGATCAATCAGCAGTACTGGGATGAAGGCGAGCTGGCTTATCCAGCCTGCGCAAAGGTCGTGGTCGATTCGAACTTACTCGACGGCATTGCAGAATTAATGTCCGGTGGGAAGGTCAGCGATGGCGTGAGAGGCTTCACTGAGTTTGTCTCACGCGAAGGATGGGATATTAGCGCCGGCTTCTTTTTAACGGAGCAGTATGCAAAGTCAACGCATGCAAATTTTTTGCTCCACGCCACTAGGAGATTACGGTTGCTGTACCATTTCTTAGCGATGGACACCGATTGTTTTCTGGCGACGGGTACTGTACGTCTGCTTCCGGCCGCAATTGAGCATTATCTTGCGAAAGAAGCCGTGAATTCCCTTGACGATATCGCCGAGAAGCACGTGCATTCATTTATCGCTAGCCATAGTCAGCGCGAGGCTCTGGAGACCGTCGAAGCCACAGAGATTGCGCTGCTGAAAATGGTCCTATTGCGCGAGTTCGAAATGAGAGGCGCCTCGCCCGCTGAACAATACATTGCTTATCAGCAGTTCATCAGCTCCACGCTGAATTTCTCCCTTGCGCGAGAAAGTCAGTTGGCGTTGCATTATTTCAGCGGTCAAGCAGGCTCTCTACTTGGTATCAAGGAGAACAGCTCACGTAAGAAGGCAGCCAGAAATATTTCCGCTACGGCGTGGGATTTATTACTGTTGAGGATGCCAGAACTACTCTTGAAGCCACCAGTGAATGGTGGTCATGTCGAGGTTGCATTTGTAGCAACGCATGAGCATAAGCTGGCCGAGCTAGCCAAGCTCATGGCAATACATACATTGTTCCCTGGCACGACTCCCATCGTTCAATACGATATGACGAACGTACCAGACGATGTCATCGACACAATCCGAAATGCTTTTGATGGGCAGATGGTAAGTCCAATCTCACGGCACGGTCCAGCGAGCATTCCGACGGGATTGCGCGATGCTCTGAGTAATTCACTTATGCTGCGCTTGTCATCGGCTTGAGACATTTGAGGCTACTGAGGTTATGCCGTTCGATCGTAGAAGAAAAACTACCGAGCTAAGTGTGCAAAATGAGTAGTCCTCGCTAATGTGTAGTGGTCAACAATTCCCGGACACAGAATTGAGTTTTTCTTCCGCAACCGCCGGCGGTATGAAGCCGTTGTGCTGATGCGGCCTTATCCAGTTGTACCGCTGCATGAGGTAGCGACCGATGCGCTGCTCGGCCAACGCTGTCGTCATGTAACCCACCGTCGGCACCCACTCCGTTTCCAGGCTACGAAACAGCCGCTCCATGGGCGAATTGTCGTAACAGTTTCCCCTTCGGCTCATGCTCTGGGTCATCCGATAGCGCCATAGCCGCTGGCGGAAACTACGGCTGCCATATTGGCTGCCCTGGTCACTGTGAAACAGCACGCCTTGTGGTCTGACTGGGTTACCTGCTGGCGCACGGCTGGCGCTGTTGGCCAAAGGCGGGGTAGTAGTCGCCGAACCTGCAGGGGAGATGTATCGCTACAAAGAGCAGGCATGCTCTGTGCAGTCGCTCGAGCAAGTAGAGGCGGCGCGAGATGAACGAATCAGAGCAGCCAGAGCCATTGATGATTACTTTTGAAAAGTATTGCTGGTTTGCCTGATCAACATGCCGGCTTTCATCGCAGCATCAGCAGCCTTCCGGCCAAACCAGGGCTAAAGGTGAGAGCCGCTTGTGGTCGAAAGCAAGGCAGTTTTCCAAGCGTTCTGAAACCCAAATACGACGCGGGCCATAGGGTGAAGCAGGCTCCACCCATCCAGCCCACCTTCCGATGTCAGACCACGAACCGCGTTACCAGCTGATTCAAGTTGATGGCCAATTGCGACATTTCACTGCTGGCGCTCGCCGTCTGGCTCGCACCGGCAGCGCTTTGCGAAGCCAGGTCGCGAATGCGCAGAAGGTTCTGGTCCACTTCACGCGCTACGTGGGACTGCTCCTCGGAGGCTGTGGCGATTTGCAGGTTACGTTCGTTGATCTGCGTGATCGCAGTGGCGATCTGATCCAATGAGCTGCTCGCCTCCTGGGCAATACTCAGGGACTGGGTGGCCAGGTCACGGCTGGTATTCATCGCCTGAACCGCCTGCTCGGAGTCGGCCTGAATGGTTGCGATCATCTGTTCGATTTCTTGGGTCGACAACTGCGTCCGGTGTGCCAGCGCCCTGACCTCGTCCGCCACCACGGCAAAACCTCGGCCCTGTTCACCTGCGCGAGCCGCCTCGATTGCCGCATTCAGAGCCAGCAGGTTGGTTTGCTCGGCAATGCCGCGGATCACCTCGACGACTTTGGAGATATCTTGCGCGCGATCCGACAGGCCTTGGATCTGCTCGCTGGTCTGCTCCACGTTGCCGCTGAGCCGTTGAATCGACTTCAAGGTCTGCGCCACCCGCTCCTGGCCGCTTTGGGTGAAGTCTTGGGTACGTTTGGAGTCTTGCGAGGCGGATTCTGCATTACGAGCGACTTCATCCACGGCTGCGCTCATTTCGGTCACAGCCGTCGCCGCCTGGTTGACCTCGTCATTCTGAGCGACCAGGCCACGGCTGGAAGCCTCCGTCACCGCTGTCATTTCCTCGGAGGCCGAGGCCAACTGAGTGGAGGAGTCCGAGATCTGCACAATGGTATTGCGCAAGTTCTCTTGCATCTGCGCCAACGCCTTGAGCAGCCGGCCTGCTTCATCGGCCCCAGTGACCTTCACGTCCTTGGACAGGTCACTGTTGGCGATGCGCTCAGCCACGGACAACGCATCGCTGATGGGGGAGACGATGCTTCGGGTCAGCAGCAGTGCTAGCCCCATGGTCAGCAGCACCACCCCGACAATGATCCCGATCACCAGCCAGCGACCTGTGGAGTAGATGTTGGCTGCGGTTTGGCCCGCTTGTGCGGCGCCTTTGTCGTTGAAATCGGTAAGTTGATCGATCTGGTCTTCCATGGTGCTGGTCAGCGGACGAATGCCAGTGGCTACCAGATTGACGGCCTCAGCGATGTTGCCCGCGCTCATCAAGGGGACCAGCTGATCGAGCTGCTGCTGATAGGCCTGCGCGCTGGTTTTGACCGCAGAAAATAGGGTGCGCTCCTGATCGCTGGCGATCAGCGGCTCATAGTTGGCTACGGCGTCCGACATTTCCTTGCGGTACTCAGGGAAGCTTTCCAGGGTTTTCTGAAGGCTACGGGGGTCTGCGATGGCGCGCTGAGTTTCCAAGCGCAGACGCAGCATCGACGCGTTCATCACCGAGGTTTGGCGAATACTGGCCATCCAGTTGAGCTCGACGTCTTTTTCGATGTCCCGCAGGTTGCTCATTTGAGCGACTGCGAACACCCCAAGCACAACAACGAGCCCCACGATCAGGGAGAAGAACAGCGCTGCTCGCGGCGCCAAGTTGAGGTTTCTAACGTTCACGGACGGACTCCAAGACAAATGATGGCGGGCTGCCCCAGTTGTATCGGTTCGCTTCGCGGAAATATGAGAGGGAAGGGGGCTTAGAGGGAAGGGGGCTTAAAAGATCTGGCTTCAAAGCTGGCTATGACCCAGGACAGGGCGCCGCCTCTAGCAGTTTTCGCACCTCAAGCCGCGGTTGCACGCGAGGCTTCACACACTGATTGATCTCATTCACGCATCAATTAATGAAAAATGAACGATTATCTCCAGCGCCGCTTTCGACGATCATTCCAGAAATAAGCACTTACAATTATTAAGAAACGCTGGAGATCCATCATGAGTCTGCCGTCAAGCTCGGTTTCCAAGGGCAAGTCCAAGGCCGGTATGGTCTTTCGGGTAACGTCCGGAAACTTCCTCGAACAGTTCGACTTCTTCCTGTTCGGCTTCTATGCCACCCACATCGCGGCGGCGTTCTTCCCCGCGTCCAACGAGTTCGCGTCGCTGATGATGACCTTCGCCGTGTTCGGCGCAGGCTTCCTGATGCGCCCGCTGGGTGCTGTGATCCTGGGTGCGTACATCGACGACGTGGGCCGGCGCAAAGGGCTGATCGTCACCCTGGCGATCATGGCCAGCGGGACATTGCTGATCGTACTGGTGCCCAATTACGCCAGCATCGGCTTGCTTGCTCCTGCCTTGGTGCTGATTGGGCGCTTGCTGCAAGGCTTCTCGGCAGGTGCCGAGCTCGGTGGTGTGTCGGTATACCTGGCCGAGATGGCAACGCCGGGTCACAAGGGCTTCTACGCCAGCTGGCAATCGGCTAGCCAGCAGGTGGCTATCGTCGTCGCCGCGGCGCTGGGCTTTGCCCTCAACGAATGGCTGACCCCAAGCGAAATCTCCGATTGGGGCTGGCGCGTGCCGTTCGCCATCGGCTGCATGATCATTCCGGTCATCTTCCTGCTGCGTCGCAGCCTGCAGGAAACCGAGGAATTCGCCGCCCGCAAGCATCGTCCAACCATGAAGCAGGTGCTGGCTACCCTGGCTGCCAACTCCAGTATCGTGGTCTTCGGCATGCTGATGGTGGCCATGACCACCACCGCGTTCTACATGATTACCGTGTATGCGCCGACCTTCGGCAAGACCGTGCTGCAACTGAGCACCGGCGACGCATTGCTGGTGACCCTGCTCACTGCAGTTTCGAACTTCATCTGGCTGCCCATCGGTGGCGCCATCAGTGACCGTGTAGGCCGCAAGCCGCTGCTGCTGGCGATGTCGCTGATGACCTTGATCACCGCGTACCCGGCGCTGACCTATTTGGCGCAGTCGCCCACCTTCGGTCACATGCTCGAAGTGCTGCTGTGGTTCTCGTTCCTGTACGGCATGTACAACGGCGCGATGATCCCGGCGCTGACCGAGATCATGCCGGTGGAGGTGCGCGTGGCAGGTTTCTCGCTGGCTTACAGCCTGGCGACTGCTCTGTTCGGTGGTTTTACCCCGGCAATCTCCACGTGGATGATCCACGTTACCAATGACAAGGCCGCTCCAGCTTACTGGATGATGTTCGCCGCGCTCTGTGCATTCGTCGCTACCTGGATGCTCTACCGTCGCCTGGCGCATCGTGCAGCGGTGGCCGCATGAGGACTTCAATGAAAGCGTTGCTCGCCGCGACATTGCTCGCAACCTGCAGCCTGGCACAGGCTGCAGAACTGACTGTCATGACCTCGGGCGGTTTCACCGCCGCCTACAAAGAACTGGGGCCACAGTATGCCGCGAAAAGCGGTGATACCTTGGTCACCGTGCTGGGCCCGTCCATGGGCAAGGCGCCTGAGGCTATCCCCAATCGCCTGGCACGCGGCGAGCACGCCGATGTGGTGATCATGGTCGGCTACGCGCTGGACGAGCTGATCCGCCAAGGCAAGGTTGACCCATCATCGCGCGTCGAGCTTGCCGACTCTCGCATCGGTATGGTGGTCAAGCAAGGGCAAGCCAAGCCTGCCATCGGCACCCCGGACGAGCTGAAAAAGACCTTGCTGGCTGCCCGCTCGGTTGGCTATTCGGACAGCGCCAGTGGCGTGTATATCGAGAAGGAGTTGTACAAGAAGCTAGGCATCCAGGACCAACTTGCTCCAAAAAGCACCATGGTCGAGCGTGTGCCTGTGGCCTCGCAAGTTGCTCAGGGGACCTATGAACTGGGCTTCCAGCAGGTCGCCGAGCTGCTGCCCGTAAAGGGTGTGACCTACGTAGGCAAGATTCCGGAAAGCCTGCAATCGGTCACCCGCTTCGCCGCGGGCATCCCTAAAGCCGCAGAGCACCCCGCCGAAGCCAAGCAGTTCCTCCAGTACCTGGCCTCGCCCCAGGTTCAGCCTGCGGTGCAGGCCACCGGGCTGGATTCAGTCGCCAGGTAAAACGCCAGGCAGTTCACGGATCAGCCTGATCATCTCCAGTGCCGCAGGTGTCAGCGTACGCCCGCGGCGCCGGAGCAGCCCCATCGTCCGGCTGACCTGTGGCTCGACCAGCGCAACGCTGGCGAGTATCGGATGGGGAGCCATCGGCAGGGCAATCGATGGCACTGCCGCAATACCCAGCCCCGCCTCGATCAAGCCCAGCAGGGTGGTTACGTGCCGGGCCTCGCATACGCTGTCTTTGCTAATCTGCATCCCGGCCAGGGCTCGATCCAGCACCAGGCGGTTGCCCGAGGCTTTGTTCAAGGTGATGTAGTCGTGTTCATAGGCCTGCGCCCATGTCACCGACTGCGCTTTGGCCAAAGGATGATCGTGCCGACAGGCGATGACGTAGCGCTCTTCCAGCAACACGCTGAACTCGATCTCTGGGGCCAGGTTGCCGGTGAAGCTCAGGCCGAAGTCCGCTTCGCCCGACGCTACGGCGGCGCTGACTTCGTTGGCGGAAGCGTCATACAGATTGAGCCGCACTTTAGGGTATTGCGCGTGGAAGGCGCGGATTGCATGGGGCATGAAGTAGTAGGCCGCCGACGGTACGCACGCGATGGTCAGCGTACCGGTGCGCAGCGAGCCACCGTCGCCCACGCTCAGCAGCGCCAGGTCCAGGTCGTCGAGCAGTCGCTCGACTTGAGGCAGGAAGGCGCGCCCCACATTGGTAAGTGAAACTTTGCGCGTAGTGCGCTCGAGTAGCTTCACGCCCAGTGCCGATTCAAGTTTTTCGATGCGCCGGCTCAGTGCCGACTGCGTGATACGAATGGTCTCTGCGGCGCGGCGGAAACTGCCTTGCTCTACCACAGCGCGGAAAGCCTGCAGGTCGTTCAGATCGAAGTTGATGCTCACCCGGGGGGCTCCGCTGGTTTGATCGAAAGCGTGCATCAATGGTATTTCGAAAAAACCGGCGGAGCCAGCAGCCTCAGATTTGCATGGCCATGCCGTGCACATTCATCGCTGCCTGACGCAGAGCCTCCGAGCGGGTAGGGTGGGGGTGGCAGATAAGGGCAATGTCCTCAGCGGAGGCTGCAAACTCCATGGCCACGCAGAATTCGCCGATCATTTCGCTCACGCTTGGGCCGACCAAATGCACGCCCAGCACTTCGTCGGTGTTGGCATCGGCAATGACCTTGGCGAAGCCTTCGGTTTCATGATTGATCTTGGCGCGGCTGTTGGCCGTGAACGGGAACTTGCCAACCTTGTAGGACCGGCCTTCGGCTTTGAGTTGCTCTTCGGTCTTGCCCACGGTAGCCATTTCAGGGCGGGTGTAGATCACGCCAGGGATCAGATTGTAATTCACCTCATGGGGCTTGCCGGCGATGCGCTCGATGCAGGCTACTGCTTCGTCCTCAGCCTTGTGCGCCAGCATTGGCCCAGAGGTAACGTCCCCGATCACCCACAGGCCAGGGACTGAGGTGCGATGGTGCTCGTTGCTCAACATACCGCGCTTGTCAGATTGAAGGCCCACGCTTTCCAGATTAAGACCTTGGGTATACGGACGGCGCCCGATGGCGACCAATACATAGTCGGCCTGAAGGGTCTGCGCGGGGCCACCAGCTGCCGGTTCAAGGGTGAGGTTGACACCCTCGGCGTCAGTCTTGGCCTGGGTGACCTTGCTGCCCAGTTTGAATGCCATGCCCTGCTTGGCCAGCGCTTTTTGCAGGGTCTTGGCGGTTTCTTCATCAGTACCAGGGCAGATGCGATCGAGGTATTCGATGACGGTGACTTGAGCACCCAACCGACGCCACACCGAACCCAGCTCCAGGCCGATCACGCCTGCCCCGATCACCACCAGGTGCTTGGGCACCTGTGGCAGGGCAAGGGCGCCGGTAGAGTCGATGATGCGCTGGTTGTCCACGTTCACCCCTGGCAGGGGAGTAGGCTCGGAGCCAGTGGCGATGACGATGTCCTTGGCTTGCAGCGCGGTTTCGCTGCCGTCCTCTGCCTTCACGATGACCCTGCCGGCGCCATCCAGGCGGCCCCAACCTTTGACCCAGTCCACCTTGTTCTTGCGGAACAGGTATTCGATGCCCTTGGTCAGGCCGGCCACGCTCTCGTCTTTCTGTTTCATCATCTGAGCAAGATTCAGCGTTGGCTTGACCTCGATGCCGAGGTGAGCGAATTCATCGCCACTGGCGGCCTCGTAAAGCTCGGAGGCATGCAGCAATGCTTTGGACGGCATGCAACCGACATTCAGGCAGGTGCCACCTAGGGTTGGGCGGCCTTCCACGCACGCCACGCTCAGGCCCAATTGGCCCGCACGGATTGCTGCGTTATAGCCGCCAGGACCGCCGCCGATGATCACCACGTCGTAGGATTTCATGGGTGTGTACTCCAGATGAGGAAGCGCGAGAGGGGCATAAGATTAAGCTGAGAAGGGTGGATTGTATACAATCTAAGCGTTGCGACTGACCAGCTCGCTCTAGACCTTGGTCTGCACTGCAGGAAACATCCCACGAATGAACTACTCTTTTCCGGCGACGTTCGAAATATCAGGCGTCGTGGCCTATTAGGGAATGGAGGGGTGATTCATGCTTGCTCAACTTCCACCGGCACTGCAGAGCCTGCATCTGCCGCTGCGGCTCAAACTGTGGGACGGTAATCAATTCGATCTGGGCCCAAGCCCGCAGGTCACGATTCTGGTCAAGGAGCCTCAGTTGATCAGCCAGTTGACCCACCCGAGCATGGACCAGCTGGGCACCGCATTCGTGGAGGGCAAGCTGGAGCTGGAAGGCGATATTGGCGAAGCCATCCGGGTGTGTGACGAACTCAGTGAAGCGTTGCTGGTTGATTCGGATCAAGCGCCGCCTCAGCGCCTTGCCCACGACAAGAGCACGGATGCCGAGGCCATTTCTTACCACTACGACGTCTCCAACGCGTTTTACCGACTGTGGCTCGATCAAGACATGGTCTATTCGTGTGCCTACTTCCGCGAGCCGGACAACACACTCGATCAAGCCCAGCAGGACAAGTTCGACCATCTGTGCCGCAAACTACGCCTTGATGCTGGTGAATACCTATTGGATGTGGGCTGTGGCTGGGGCGGGCTGTCGCGTTTTGCTGCTCGCGAATACGGTGCCAAAGTGTTCGGTATCACCTTGAGCAAGGAGCAGCTGAAGCTGGGCCGCGAGCGGGTAAAGGCCGAGGGCTTGGCGGACAAAGTTGATCTGCAGATTCTCGATTATCGTGACCTTCCTCAGGACGGCCGCTTCGACAAAGTGGTGAGCGTTGGTATGTTCGAGCATGTCGGGCACGCCAACTTGGCGCTGTATTGCCAGAAGCTGTTCGGGGCAGTGCGAGAGGGTGGGGTGGTGATGAACCACGGCATCACTGCCAAGCATATCGACGGCCGACCTGTGGGGCGTGGAGCAGGTGAGTTCATCGACCGGTACGTTTTCCCCCATGGTGAATTGCCTCACCTTTCAATGATCAGTGCGAGCATCTGTGAAGCAGGGCTGGAGGTGGTGGACGTTGAGAGCCTGCGTTTGCACTACGCCAAGACACTGCATCACTGGAGCGCGAACCTGGAGAATCAATTGCATAAGGCAGCCGCACTGGTGCCTGAGAAGACCCTGCGCATCTGGCGCTTGTACCTGGCCGGTTGTGCCTATGCATTCGAGAAGGGCTGGATCAACTTGCATCAGATTCTAGCCGTGAAACCTTATGCTGATGGGCACCATGACCTGCCTTGGACGCGTGAAGACCTTTACCGCTGAACCGGAAGGGGCCGCATAAGCGGCCCCTTCAGCATTCAGAGGATAGGTGAAATCAGCCTTGCGATGCGCATACCCAGCTGTTGCACCCTGTGGGTGTCACGGCTGTCCTCTGCAGTGATCTCCCGAGCTTGCGCAAAGTCGTCCAGCAACATCGCCTCCACTTGATCGGCGAAGGTACGGTCTACAGTGAGCAAGGTGATTTCGAAATTGAGCCTGAATGAACGGTTGTCCAGGTTGGCACTGCCGACCGCACTAACTTCGTCATCCACCAGTACAACCTTTTGGTGCAGAAAACCCGGCTGATATCGAAACATACGCACGCCAGCCCGAACTGCTTCGAATGCGAAAAGGCTTGATGCCGCGTAGACGATTTTATGGTCGGGGCGCGCCGGGATCAGTACCCGTACGTCCACCCCGCGCAGTACCGCCAGACGCAACGCCGCAAACACGGCTTCATCAGGGATGAAATAGGGCGTGGTGATCCACACGCGCTTGGTTGCCGACTGAATAGCTTCGATGAAAAACAGCGAGCAGGTTTCCTGCGGGTCCGCTGGCCCACTGGCAAGGGCCTGGCAGAGCACGCCATTGTCTGGATAGGTATCGGGCAGTATCAAAGGAGGCAGCTCGCGGGTTGCCCAGTACCAATCTTCGGCAAACGATTCTTGCAGGCAAGCCAGAACTGGCCCCTCGATCTGAACATGAGTATCGCGCCAGGGTGACAAGACTCGGTGTTTGCCTAGGTACTCATCACCCACATTGTGCCCCCCGACAAAACCGATCAGGCCATCGATCACAACGATTTTGCGGTGATTGCGAAAATTTACCTGCAGGCGATTGAACCATCCGCGGCGTGTAGCGAACGCATGGATCTGTACACCGCCGTCACGTAGCACTTGGCTATAGCTGGCGGGTAATGCGTGGCTGCCCACCCCGTCGTACAGAACAAAAACTTGCACCCCTTCTGCCGCCTTACGCAGCAGCAAACGCTGAAGGGCCTGGCCCAATTCGTCATCATGGATGATGAAGAATTGCACCAGCACGACTTCGCGAGCCTGCTCGATGGCATTGAATATGGCATCGAAGGTGGCCTGGCCATTGATGAGCAACCTGACTTGGTTGTTCGCCAGGCACGGCATCCGTCCCAGTTTTGGCATGGCGCGCAACGCGGCGTAGCTTTCTGACTCTCTGGCGGTCAGCGCTTCCTCCACCCACGGCCGCCAGTTCAGGTTGGCCATGGCAACGTGCATTTCCTGGTTGGCCTGGCGCCGAGCTTTGATGTAAGCGTTGAATGAGCGAGCCCCGAAAACCAGATAAGGAATCAGTGTGAAATAAGGTATGAAGAACAGTGACATCGCCCACGCGATTGCTCCTTGTGCGGTGCGCACGGTGAACACCGCATGCAACGCGGCGATGATCCCGAGCAAGTGAATCAGCCCGAGCACATAGCCGAAGAAATAGGGGCTGTGGTAATCCATACGCATCCTGCCTGCCGAATACACAGCAGGTAACAGAACACGTTCCAGGTCTGCCTGCAACCTGAAAGCGGATTTGGCGTCTAACCCTGAGCCCGGCTCGATGGCCGGTTTTTCGAGGAGCGTTGTTTCATGAAAATTCGTCTTCCACTGTTGGCTCTGGCGTTGGGCCTGAGCAGTCCACTGGTACATGCACAGATGTTGCAACCTGGCCTGTGGGAGCTAACTACCAGCAATATGCAGGTCGATGGCAAGCCGTTACCTGACATGCAATTCATGCTGGGCCAGTTGAAGAATCTGCCGCCTGAACAGCGGGCCATGATGGAAGGAATGCTGGCCAAGCAGGGCGTCACCATAGGTGGCAATGGTGTGCGCTCGTGCCTAACCCCTGAACAGGTGCAGACCAACGACATTCCTTTGCAAGACCCTAAATCTGGCTGCACTCAAAAGATCACCGACCGGACAGGTAATGTCTGGAAGTTTCAGTTCAGTTGCCCCAAAGCCCAAGGTACCGGGCAGGCAACCTTCCTCAGCGACAAGGAATTCACTACGCAGGTCAATGGCACATTCAATGCCTCGGGTGTTCAGCAGCAAGGCAGCATGAATACCCGAGCTGTGTGGCTTGGCAATGACTGTGGAACGGTCAAGCCACGTACTTGAGATTCACCACTGCCATTGGCTAGCGGCGACCGCATCGTGGGCATGCAGGCTTTCTGCATGCACCACACGTAGCTTGAACGCCGTGGCCCACTCCAACGCACGTAGCGCTTTATGCAAGCGCCTTGCGGCGTCCTCACAAAACATTAGGTTCTGCCCATTCGCCAACGCGAAGGCTTGTTCATCTGCGCGTTTTACTGCCGTCTGCACGGCGGTGCCAAGGCTGGCTTCGACTTGATCGATAAGCTCCTTGATAGGTAATGCAGCGAGATTGTTCTTCAGACGAACTTCGATCTGCGCCTCGCTCCGCTGGCTGTGAGGCGTGGCTACAATCCCCTCACTGCTGCCTAACCACTGCACCACTGCCTCGCGTTCGAGCGATTGCTCCGGGAAGTCTGCCTCGAACTGCTGTTGGATGAGTTGCCTGGCCAGCGCTGCCGAGCAAGGGCAAGTCGAGGAATAGGGCACACCGACAGATAGTTCCACGTGGAACATTTCATTCACAATCTTGGCGCGCAGCGTGATTGGATAGTGCTTCCAGCCGGCAAGTGGGCTGATCAACGCAGGCCTTTTGAGAAGATAGTCAAAGCTAAGGTCGATGTACGCTGCGTCTGATAGGCCTTCGTGGCTTGCAATAAAGTCTGCCAGCAGATGCCGCAGGGCCAAAGGGGTCAACGGCTGGTGTTCGAGCGATTCCAACGCAAGGTAGAGCCGAGACATATGGATACCCCTTGCTGTCCCATCGACCAGGCTCACGCCGGCGCTGGCGATGGCCGCCATCGTTTGGCCGGCAAACTGGATGGGTAAAGCGATGCCGCTCATCCCGACCCAATCAAGTGGTGCGGTTTGCTCTTGGGGCTGTGTGGCGATGTCTGGAAGGGTCAGGCTAGTCATTGGGGTACCAGGCGTTGAGGTCAGCGACATCCGCCGACCAGGCTGCAATGCAAATTGAAACGTTGACCACTGGAGCTTGAGACACGGTTAAAGGTGGTCCAGCCAACGCGACGGCTATAGCCAAACCAAGCTTCACCATCGCTTGCCACGCCGGTGAATAACGTTAGTGAGCCGTAGCGGCTGTTGGTCTGCGCCCACAGCCGGCGTGTTTGGGTATCGAACCCGCGCAGGTAGAGCTGGGTACCTTCGGTACGCACGCTGTAGTAACTGCCCTTGTTATCCTGGCACGCCAGCAAGGTAGCGCTGCGGGTGCACAGCGCCAGTGAACTGCCTTGCGCTGATGCAACTGCAGGCAACGGCATCAGGCACAGCAGTGTCAGGGCGATGGATGACCGGGTCATGTGCGTATCCAGAGATGCGTTCGACGAGTGTGACTTGGCGAAATTGTATTGTTACTTTATAACATTGTGCAATGCATCGTTTCGAATGCGCAGCCTGAAGGGGTTTCACCATGTCCAATCGTCTTCCTGTCACTGTACTTTCCGGCTTCCTCGGTGCCGGGAAAAGCACCTTGCTCAATCATGTACTGCGCAACCGCGACAATCTCAGGGTTGCGGTTATCGTCAACGACATGAGTGAAATCAACATCGATGCCAGTGAAGTGCAGCGCAACGTCAGCCTTAACCGTGCCGAAGAAAAACTCGTTGAAATGAGCAACGGCTGCATTTGCTGCACCTTGCGCGAAGACCTGTTGGAGGAAGTAGCGCGGCTCGCGCAAGAGGGCCGTTTTGACTACCTGTTGATCGAGTCCACAGGGATCTCCGAGCCGTTGCCTGTGGCTGAAACCTTCACCTTCCGCGATGAACAAGGTCGTAGTTTGTCCGACATGGCGCGTTTGGACACCATGGTCACCGTGGTCGATGGCCTGAACTTTCTGCGTGATTATCAGCAAGCCGAGAGCCTGGCCAGCCGCGGCGAAACCCTGGGCGAAGAAGATGAGCGCTCCATCACTGACCTGTTGATCGAACAGGTCGAGTTTGCCGACGTGCTGTTGTTGAGCAAGATCGATCTGATCAGCCAGCACGAACGCGAAGAACTGATCGCCATCTTGCGCAGCCTCAACGCCCGCGCTCAGATCGTGCCGATGGTCATGGGCCAGGTACCGCTGGGACGGATTCTAGATACTGGTCTGTTCGACTTTGATCAGGCCGCTCAGGCGCCCGGCTGGTTGCAGACTTTGCGCGGGGCGCACGTGCCTGAAACCGAAGAATACGGTATTTCGGCGAGCACTTGGGTAGCTCGTCGGCCCTTGCACCCACAACGCTTCTACGACTTTATCCACAACACTGGAAGCAACGGCCGGTTGCTGCGTTCGAAAGGCTTTTTCTGGTTGGCCAGTAAATATCAGGAAGCCGGTAGCTGGTCGCAGGCTGGCGGCATGATGCGCTATGGCCTGGCAGGGCGGTGGTGGCGGTTTGTACCGCGTGAGCATTGGCCGCAGGATGAGCAGAGCACAGCAGATATCCTCAAGCATTGGCAGGCAGACACCGGTGACTGCCGCCAGGAGTTGGTCTTCATCGGGCAGAACATTGATTTCGCACAGTTATCCACAGCGCTGGACGCCTGCCTGCTTAACGATGAGGAAATGGCCCTCGGGCCAAAAGGCTGGGCCAGGCTGCCTGACCCCTTCGGTGCATGGGATGCCGAGGTTGCTGCATGAACATGGCGTTGAAGACTGCGGCTATTCGTCAGATTTTCGGTGAGGCGCCATCGGTGTTTACCGAGGTCTATCAGGACGGGGTAAACATGGCGGTCTGGCAGCGGCGCTTGCCAGCCCAGTTGGAAGACTTCGCAGTTTTGGCCGTCAGCCTCGGCCAGCCGTGGGCTGACCAGCGCGTTATCGATGTGAACGAACATGAACCGCCGGCTCTGCCTGGCTTGCTGCAGGAGGCAGCAGATCTGCAAGGTTACGAGAGCTTCGTGGCTGACGTGAAGTGGTTGGTGTCGGCCTATACCTGCCTGCTCGGCGCACGGCGGGTGGGGTTGCGATTAAGGGTGCTGCAAGGAGCGATGTGCCCGCGCTTTCATGTGGATAACGTGCCTGTGCGTCTGTTGACGACCTACGTGGGGCCCGGCAGCGAGTGGGTTGAAGAAGGCGCTCTGGAACGGGTCGGCTTACACCTGGCTGAGGCCCCTGTGGATAACATTCGAAGCCTAGGCGTGGGAGACGTTGCATTGGTCAAAGGCGAAAAATGGGCCGGTAATGAGGGCGCCGGGCTCATCCACCGCTCCCCGGCCAGCCAGCAGCGGCGACTGTTGCTCAGCCTTGACTGGCTGGCATGACGGGGCATAGTGGGCTGAATTCCACTTAGAAGCGCTGGCATGCTGCGAAATATCCCCACCCACGTCATCGCTGGCCCCCTGGGGGCCGGCAAGACCAGCCTGATCCGGCAGCTAATGGCCCAGCGCCCGGGCAATGAACGCTGGGCGGTGCTGGTCAATGAGTTTGGTCAAATCGGTCTCGATGCGGCGCTGCTCAGCCATAACGATGACGGCATCGCTATCGGTGAGGTGGCTGGCGGTTGCTTGTGCTGCGTGAACGGTATGCCATTTCAGGTTGGCCTGGGCCGCCTGCTGCGCAAGGCGAGGCCAGATCGGCTATTCATTGAACCGTCCGGGCTGGGTCATCCTTTGCAGTTACTCAACCAGTTGGGCAAATCTCCATGGGTCGGAGTGCTGGCGTTGCAGCCATTGGTCATGGTTTTGGATGGCCAGGCGTTAGCCAGGGGTGAGGAATTGCCCGAAGCTCAACAACAGGCTCTGCAGGCGGCAGGCTTGGTGCTGCTGAACAAGGCTGACACTGTGGGTTATTTCAGTAAGTTGTTGATAAATAACAAATTAGAAGATATCAACAGTGTCTGGACCCAGCAGGCTCTGGTTGATATGAAAACCCTGCCCAGTTCATCCACAACACAACAGCTCGGTTTTCCTGTGGATAATTTGAGGGATGCTGATCTGTCCACAACTCCTGAACCCCTGTGGATAGATAAAACCCTGCCGTTCTGTACTGCACAGTCAGGGGATGGCGGTTGGAGCATCGGGTGGCGCTGGCACCCGAGCCAGCAATTCGACCCGCAGCGCCTGCAGGCATTTCTCGCCGTATGGCCTTGGCAGCGCGCCAAGGGTGTTATCCACACCCAGCATGGCTGGCAATCGTTCAATGGGCTGGAAGGCCAAGTGCCGCAGTGGCAGCCCAGCGAATGGCGCAAAGATACGCGCATCGAGTTAATCTTTGAGCAGGCCCAGCCAGCATCACCTCTACAAGTGGCGCTGGCGCAATGCTTGATCACATAGACGCGGCGCGCCTCAGTTGTGCCAGCGGTTATGCTCCTGGCGCCATTGCTGCATCTGAATCACATTGTCGGCCCGTGGTGGTGTCTTGATCTCGAACGGGTAGGGCGCCAGCTCAATCTGTGCGCTATGGGCACCGAACTGGGTCACGCTGCCGGGGTGGCGCTGCTCGCCGGTGACGGTGAACTCGAAGGCATAGACCCGCGCCAGGCGTTTCCTGCCTTTGGCATCGCGGATGAACGCGATGCGTTTGAGCGCAACGGCGTCATCCAGCAGTTCCAGATCGAGTTTGGCGCAGTGCTGTTTGACCCGCTCCAGGGCCTTCTCGCGCAGCCCGTGGTTATGCCATAACCAAGCGCCTGCCGTGGCCAACAACATCAGGACGAAGAGATTCTCCAGGGTCAACATTTACGTATGCTCCAAACAGGTCGAACCAGCTTAACTGCGCCACTGGCCTGTCGTACAGGTGGCGATCGAGTTCATACTGCGCGCCGCACAAACCTTGAAACAGCTTTGGAATCCGCTCCCATGAAACGTACTCCGCACCTGCTCGCCATCCAATCCCACGTGGTGTTCGGCCACGCCGGCAACAGCGCTGCGGTGTTTCCCATGCAGCGAGTTGGAGTCAACGTCTGGCCTCTCAATACAGTACAGTTTTCCAACCACACACAGTATGGCCAGTGGGCGGGGGAAGTGCTTGCTCCAGCGCAAATTCCTGCGTTGGTGGAAGGGATTTCCAATATTGGCGAGCTGGGCCACTGTGATGCGGTGCTGTCCGGGTACCTGGGCAGTGCCGCCCAGGGCCGGGCGATCCTCGTGGGTGTGCAGCGGATCAAAGCGGTGAACGCCAAGGCACTGTATCTGTGCGACCCTGTCATGGGCCATGCCGAGAAGGGTTGCATCGTGCCGCAGGAGGTCAGTGATTTTCTGCTCGATGAGGCCGTGGCCAGCGCGGATATCCTCTGCCCCAATCAACTGGAACTCGACAGTTTTTGCGGGCGCCGTGCGCAGTCGCTCGAAGACTGCGTGAGCATGGCGCGCAGCCTGCTTGCGCGCGGCCCGCAGGTCGTGTTGGTCAAGCACCTGGCGTATCCGGGGCGCGCTCAAGACATGTTCGAAATGTTGCTAGTTACCCGCGAAGAAAGCTGGCACCTTGGCCGTCCGTTGCTGGCTTTCCCACGGCAACCAGTAGGTGTGGGCGACCTGACCTCGGGCTTGTTCCTGGCTCGGGTTCTGCTGGGAGACAGCTGGCGACAAGCGTTCGAGTACACCGCAGCGGCGGTGCATGAGGTGCTGCTGGAAACCCAGGCCTGCACCAGCTACGAATTGCAACTGGTGCGGGCCCAGGATCGTATCGCCCACCCGCGCGTGCGGTTCGAGGCGCAGCGCCTGGCGGTCTAGATCGAATCGGTTTTCAGGTTCTGGTAGCGTTTTTCCAGTTCCTGACGGATCTGCCGGCGTTGCTGGCCTTGCAGGAAGCGGCGTTTCTCTTCGCTGGACTGCGGCTGGCGCGCAGGGACCGGCACCGGGCGACGGTTGTCATCTACTGCAACCATGGTGAAGAAGCAGCTATTGGAGTGGCGTACCGAGCGCTCGCGGATGTTTTCCGTGATTACTTTGATGCCCACTTCCATCGAGGTGTTGCCGGTGTAGTTGACCGAGGCCAGGAAGGTCACCAGTTCGCCGACGTGAACCGGCTCGCGGAAAATCACCTGGTCAACCGACAAGGTCACCACATAGCTGCCGGCATAGCGGCTGGCGCAGGCATAGGCCACTTCGTCGAGGTATTTGAGCAAGGTGCCGCCGTGTACGTTGCCAGAAAAGTTGGCCATGTCCGGGGTCATCAGGACGGTCATGCTCAGCTGGGCGTTTCCAGGTTCCATAGTGTGCTCACGGTGAAATTGCGCTGAATCGGGGCGGTTATCTGCTGACACTTCTGTTTCCCCTTTCTGAAGGTTTGCCTTCCTTTTACGGGACGTTGCCCGATGTGGCGTCGTCACGCCTGCGTTGCCATTTGGGGCGGCTGATCAGCCGATCTGTTTCTGCATATTGCACCGGCAATTTGTGACGGGGTGCGATGTTACCCTGAGTACGCCCATGCAACATGGGCTTTCCTGCATTCAATACAGTATGTACTTGCTTCTTGCTTGGCTCGGCCTTGGCAGAGGAGCGGTCTGCCCGGGCATTGAGCAACGTCGAAAAGGAGTATCGCGCCATGCATGCCATCAGCTTCATCCAGGACCTGGCAGTAATAATGCTGGTCGCAGGTGTCGTGACGATTCTTTTTCATCGGTTGAAACAGCCCGTGGTGCTGGGCTACATCGTCGCAGGCTTCATCATCGGGCCGCACACCCCGCCCTTTGGGCTGATCCATGACGAAGACACGATCAAGACCCTGGCCGAGCTTGGGGTGATTTTCCTGATGTTCTGTCTTGGCCTGGAATTCAGCCTGCGCAAACTGTTCAAGGTCGGTGCCACGGCGTTCATCGCGGCGTTCCTGGAAATCGTGCTGATGATCTGGATCGGTTTCGAGATCGGCCGGTGGTTCGGTTGGAGTACCATGGACTCGCTGTTCCTCGGTGCCATCCTGGCGATTTCCTCGACGACCATCATCGTCAAGGCGCTCAACGACCTGAAGATGAAGAACGAGCGCTTCGCCCAGTTGATCTTCGGGGTGTTGATCGTCGAAGACATTCTCGGCATTGGCATCATCGCCTTGCTTTCAGGCATCGCCGTAAGTGGTTCGGTGAGCTCCGGCGAGGTGTTCTCGACCGTCGGCAAGTTATCGCTATTCATGATCGTGGCGCTGGTCATCGGCATTCTGCTGGTGCCGCGGCTGCTGGCCTATGTGGCCAAATTCGAAAGCAACGAGATGTTGTTGATCACAGTGCTGGGCCTGTGTTTCGGCTTCTGCTTGCTGGTGGTGAAGCTCGAGTACAGCATGGTACTGGGAGCCTTCCTGATCGGTGCCATCATGGCTGAATCGCGCCAGTTGCTGAAGATCGAGCGGCTGATCGAGCCGGTACGGGACTTGTTCAGTGCAATTTTCTTCGTTGCCATCGGCCTGATGATCGACCCCCAGGTGCTGGTCGATTACGCCTGGCCTATCGTGGTCATCACCCTGGCTGTGGTACTGGGCAAAATGCTGTCGTGCGGCATGGGCGCCTTCATAGCCGGTAACGATGGGCGGACCTCGCTGCGCGTAGGTATGGGCCTTTCGCAGATCGGCGAATTTTCGTTCATCATCGCGGCGCTTGGGATGACGCTGCAGGTCACCAGTGACTTTCTCTACCCTGTGGCAGTGGCGGTGTCTGCCATTACCACGCTGCTGACGCCTTACCTGATTCGCGCTGCCGACCCGCTTTCGCACAAGCTGGGTCATATGGTGCCAGGGCGTCTGGCACGGGTGTTATCGCTTTATGGGGAATGGTTGCGCAGTATTCAGCCGCAAGGCGAAGGCGCCATGCTGGCGGCCATGATCCGACGTATCTTGTTGCAGGTAGGCGTCAATCTGGCGCTGGTGATCGCGATCTTCTTCAGCGGCGGTTATTTCGCTGCGCGCATTGGCGCCTGGCTCAGCGAGTGGGTGACGGATGTCAGCCAGCAGAAGGCGCTGATCTGGGGCGCAGCATTGCTGCTGTCACTCCCGTTTCTGATTGCGGCTTATCGCAAGCTCAAAGCCCTGTCCATGCTGCTGGCCGAGATGGGGGTCAAGCCGGAAATGGCCGGGCGGCATACCCAGCGTGTGCGCCGGGTGGTGGCCGAAGTGATTCCGCTGCTCTCGCTGCTGGTGATCTTCCTGCTGCTGTCGGCCTTGTCGGCGAGCATCCTGCCGACCAGCGAGCTGTTGCTGGTGATTGCAGTGGTAGCAGCGGTGGTGGTGGCACTGCTGTGGCGCTGGTTCATCCGCGTGCATTCACGCATGCAGATAGCCTTGCTGGAAACGCTGGAGAACAGTCGCGACCACTCTCACTGACAGCGCCACAACGGGGCGTCAGCTCTCCAGCCAGACGTCCCGTGCCCAGTGCCACACCGATTCCCAGCTTTCTTCAGTGATGGCTTCTTCATCGCCATCCCAGAGCACCACGGTGCCGTCTTCCTCGACGCAGTAATAGCTATCGCCGTCCTGACACAGGGGGATAAGGTCGCGCGGTACGCCCGCTTCCCAGGCGTTGGCGGCCACATCAGGCAAAAAGGTGTGGGACTGCGGGTCGGTGCAGGTCACAGGCTCCAGGGAGCCATAAACCACATCGCTGACCGTCAGCAGAAACTCTTTGAAAACGAACGGAATGTTGATGAACAGCTGTTCTTCGATTTCGACCAGTTGATCCTCATCGGGAAGCTCCAGTGGCACTGGCACGGGTTCATTGGCTTCACGGAGTTGTTCGATCACTTCTTCCACGGTTACATCCTCTGACCTTGATGACAACGCTGCGGGTTATACCCTAGTAGCCCGCTCTGGCAAAAGCAAAACCCCGGGCAAGCCCGGGGTTTTTTGTGCAACGTGAGTCGGTTAACCGTTTTGGCGGATACCGGCCACCAGCCAAGGCTGGTTCTCGCCCTGGGCGCGCACCATGTGCCAGCTTTCGCTGAAAGCTTCGCCCTGGTCGAAGCGCGAAGTCTTCGACACGCCACGGAAGGTAAGGGTGGCGTCGGTGCGGTCGGCACGATCGTCGACGCCGTCGAGTTGCACGTCGAGGTCATCGATGTAGGTGGACTGGAAGCCGTCACCCAGGTCAGCACGCTCGCGCTTGAGGAACTCGAGCATCTGCGGTGTGACGAACTCTGCGATCTTGTCCATTTCATTGGCATCCCAGTGCTGCTGTAGCGACTGGAAGTGGCTGCGGGCTGCGGCAAGGAAGCTTTGCTCGTTGAACCAGGCCGGGGCATTGATCACCGGCGCGGCTGTGGCAGCAGGCGCTGCCGAACCGCCGAAGATCGAAGGCTGAGCAGGCTGGCCATGGGCTTCACGCTGGAGCGGCGCGTGACCTGGCGCGGCCATTTGCGGCTGCTGCTGGCGACGGCGTGCTGCAATGAAGCGGAACACCAGGAAGGCGATCAGACCGATGATCAGGAAGTCCATGATCTGCATGCCCTGGAAGCCGTCACCCATGAACATGGAAGCCAGCAGGCCACCGGCGGCGAGGCCGGCCAGTGGGCCCAGCCAGCGCGAAGCACCGCTGGTGGCGGCCGGTGCGCGGCCAGGCGCAGTCGGTGCGGCTGCAGGCGTGGTTGGCGTAGCCTGGCGGGTCTGGTGGATAGGCGCGGAGCCCGAACTCTTGCCGCCGCCGAAACGCTTGGCGTTGGCGTCCAGGCTCAGCGTCAGGCCGACGCAGAGCGCCAGTGCGATGCTAAGAAAACGTTGCATAAATGGGATTTCCCCTGTTGTGGATTGCACGCGCGTCATGGTGCACAGGTTCCCGTGCACATGACCAGCGACAAGATGTTTCCAGCTTTTGCCTGAATGTTTCGACGCCTCAAATGGCCTCGAGTTTGGCGTACCCAAGCATGAGCCATTTACTGCCTTCTGCAAAATTCACCTGCACCCGCGCCTGGGCGCCAGAGCCCTCGAAATTGAGGATGATGCCTTCGCCAAACACTGCATGCTGCACGCGCTGGCCGAGGTTGAACGTGGTTTGCGGAATATTGGCATTGGCGAACAGGTTGCTGCTCGTGGCAGTTGAACCACCAAACGGGCGGCTGACACTGTTGGAAAGGCGAACTTCCTGAACCAACCCGCTGGGAATTTCGCGTACGAAACGAGACACCTTGTTGTAGGTCTCGCTGCCATAAAGACGGCGGGTTTCGGCGTAGGTCATGATCAGCTGGCGCATGGCGCGGGTGATCCCGACATAGGCCAGGCGACGCTCCTCTTCCAGGCGGCCGGGCTCTTCCAGGCTCATCTTGTGCGGGAACAGGCCTTCCTCCATGCCCACCAGGAACACATAGGGGAACTCCAGGCCTTTGGCGCTGTGCAGGGTCATCAGCTGGATGCTGTCTTCGTGCTCGTCGGCCTGGGCATCGCCAGCCTCCAGCGAGGCGTGGCCAAGGAAGGCCGAAAGCGGCGACAGGTCCGCATCGTCTTCGCTGGTTTCGAAGTTGCGCGCCGCGCTGACCAGTTCTTCAAGGTTTTCTACCCGTGCCTGGCCCTTTTCACCTTTTTCTTCCTGGTGATAGATGATCAGCCCCGACTGCTCGATGGCGGTTTGGGTCATGGTGTGCAGGGGCATTTCGGCCACTTTGCTGGCCAGGCCCTCGATCAACTCGATGAACGCGCCAAGCGCGGAAGCGGCGCGGCCTTTGAGCGCTTTGGCAGATACCAGCTGGCACATGGCTTCCCACATGGACAGCTGGCTGTGGCGGGCGTGCTCGCGAATGGCTTCGACAGTCTTTTCGCCGATGCCCCGTGGTGGCACGTTGATCACCCGTTCGAGTGCGGCATCGTTGCCGCGGCCTTCGATCAGACGCAAGTAAGCCATGGCGTTCTTGATTTCGGCGCGTTCGAAGAAGCGCTGGCCACCATAGATGCGATAGGGGATGCGCTCGCGCAGCAGAGCCTCCTCCAGCACCCGTGATTGGGCGTTGGAACGATACAGAATGGCGATGTCGTTGCGTGCGCTGCCTTGTTTGATCAGGCTTTCGATGGTTTCCACTACATAGCGGGCTTCATCGTGCTCGTTATAGGCAGCGTACAGCGTCAGCGGCTCGCCTTCGCCCATATCGGTCCACAGTTCCTTGCCCAGGCGCCCACTGTTGTTGGCGATCAAAGCGTTGGCAGCCTTGAGTATGCCCCCGGTGGAGCGATAGTTCTGCTCCAGGCGAATCGTTTCGGCGTCTGGGAAGTCGGCGGTGTACTGGTGAATGTTTTCGATCTTGGCACCGCGCCAGCCATAAATGGACTGGTCGTCGTCGCCTACGGCCATCAGGCTGCCGCCGTCTTTGCCTGCCAGCAGGCGCAGCCAGGCGTACTGCACGGCGTTGGTGTCCTGGAACTCGTCCACCAGCAGGTGGCGGAAGCGCCGTTGATAGTGTTCCAGCAGGCCTGGGTGGTCACGCCACAGATCAAGAGCGCGCAGTAGCAATTCGGAAAAGTCGATGACCCCGGCGCGCTCGCATGCCTGTTCATAGGCACTGTAGACATCGCGCATGGTCTGCAGGAAAAGATCGCCCCCGGGCTGGATATGTTGCGGGCGCAGGCCCTCGTCCTTCTGCCCGTTGATGAACCACTGGGCCTGACGCGCCGGCCACTTCTGCTCGTCCAGGCCCAATTCGCGCATGACCCGCTTGACCAGCCGCTGCTGGTCGTCGCTGTCGAGAATCTGGAAATTCTGCACCAGGCGCGCCTCTTGCCAGTGCGCCCGCAGCAGGCGGTGGGCCAGACCGTGGAAGGTACCTACCCACATGCCGGCCGGGTTGATGCCCAGCAATTGCTCGATTCGCTGGCGCATTTCGGCAGCAGCCTTATTGGTGAAGGTCACCGACAGAATCGAGTGCGGCGAGGCCTGCTCGACCTGGATCAACCAGGCGATACGGTGCACCAGCACGCGGGTTTTACCGGAGCCGGCGCCAGCAAGCACCAGCTGACGCCCAAGCGAGGCCGCGACGGCCTGGCGTTGGGCATCGTTCAGGGAATTCAGCAGGAGGGAGAGGTCGTCTGTTTGCATCTGGCCATTCTAGGGGCAGGCCGAGCAACGGGCAAACGCATACTGTATGAATATTCACCTGTGCCCCGGGTGCTCATCGGCTTTAGGCGCAGCGCGCCAGTGCAGGTATGTGGGGCCTGGCTGGACTGCTGGGGGTGAAACCCGTCGGGAGCAGTTTGGCCAGCTCGGACGTTTGTGTAAGATCCCTGCTCGTTTACTGCCAACCATAATAAGAACACTACAAGAATTCACGACATGACCCACGACTGCACGGCGATCGGAGTATCGCCTGGGATGGCCAGGAAGGTCCGCAGGCAGTTTGCCACTCAACTTTCCGTCGAGCGGACGCGGCTGCTGTACCAAGGCTCTTTGTTGCCGACATTGTTCATGCTGCTCAACGGCCTGCTGTGCGCTTGGCTGTTGTGGACCCCTGGGCGCTATCTGATGGTGGCCGTTTGCCTGGCCTGGCTGCTGGCGCTGGTTGCGCTCAGGGTGATCCAGGTGGCGGCGTTCGACTCGGCCAACCCGCAGCGTCAGGCCGAGCCGGTCTGGCGACGCATGTTCCTGGTCGGTTCGGCATTCAGCGGCATGACCTTGGCCTGCGCGGCGATCGCTTTGGTGCCGCAGCACAACTTCGAGCAGCAGGCCTGGGCATTCGGCTTGCTGGCGATGGCCAGCCTGAGTGCAAGCATCGCTTATGCTGTCAGCCTGCCAGCTTTTCTCAGTTTTGCGTTGCCCTGTCTGCTGCCGCCGATCCTCTTCCTGTTCTTTTTCGACGCAGGGCAGCGTGGGTGGGGCTGGTTCTGCCTGATCCTGCTAGCCACGCTGCTGGTGGTGGCCTGGCAGGTCAATCGGCTGCTCGACCGCAGTTTGCTGCGGCGGTTTCAGAACCAGTCACTGAACCAGGACTTGCAACGGATTTCTGCACAGAAGGTGCTTGAGGAACAGCAGCGCCTTGCCTCCACGGTTTTCGAGGCATGCAATGAGGGGGTGGTGATTCTGAGCGCTGATTTTGTGGTGCTTGCGGTGAACCAGGCGTACTGCCAGATGACTGGATATCTACGTTGCGAATCGCTTGCCAGTGCGCTGTTCGAGCTGCCCTGTCACAGCGATGCCCGGCGGCACAGCCAGGCCATTGAGGTGGCGCTGCGCCAGCAAGGTGGGTGGCAGGGCGAACTGGTCGAAGCCCGCAAGCATGGCCAGCTGTATCCGCAGTGGCTACAACTGACGGCTGTGCGCAACTCCAGCGGCCAGCTGAGCCAAGTGGTCGGCTTCTTCACCGACCTGTCGGCGCGTCGAGCTTTCGAAGAGCGCCTGCGTTACCTGGCCCATTACGACGAGCTCACTGGGCTAGCCAACCGATCACTGTTCCGTTTGCGTTTGCTGGATGCCGCACGGCGCGTACGCAGCAATGGCCGCAGCCTGGCCTTGCTGCACATAGACTTGGACCGTTTCAAACTGCTTAACGAAAGCCTTGGCCATGAACTGGCCGACCAGCTGATTCAAAAGGTTGCTCGGCGCATTGTCAGTACCTTGCCCGAAGCCGATACCGTGGCGCGCCTTTCTGGCGATGAGTTCGCCGTGCTCTTCGATGGCTACAGCAACCTGTCGAGCCTGGTACGGGTCACCACCCGCTTGTTGAACAAGTTGCGCAAGCCACAGCGGCTAGATGGCCACGAGGTGGTGATCAGTGCATCGGTAGGTATCAGTGTACTGGCTGATGCCACGCTCGATGCCGAAGCCATGATTGGTCAGGCAGACATGGCCAAGCAGCATGCCAAGCACTTGGGCGGCGACAATTTCCAGTTCTATACCGAAAGCCTGCGAGCCAGCACGCTTGAGCGCTTGCAGTTGGAAAACCAGCTGCGCAAGGCTATCGAAGAACAGCAGCTGATGGTGTATTACCAACCCAAGCTGTGCGTGCTTAGCGGGCACGTCAATGCCGCCGAGGCACTGGTGCGCTGGCAGCATCCTGAGCGGGGGATGGTGCCTCCAGGGGAGTTCATCGGCATGGCCGAGGAAACTGGGCTGATTGCCCCGATCGGTGAATTCGTGCTGCGCCAGGCCTGCAAGCAAGCCCGCCAATGGCAACGGCAGGGCTTGGAAGTGCGGGTTTCTGTCAACCTTTCGGTCTACCAGCTGCGCCAGGGCAAGCTGGTCAGCCTGGTGCGCCAGATGCTCGAAGACACCGGGCTGGCGCCGAATTTGCTGGAGTTGGAGCTCACCGAGAGCCAGTTGCTCGACAGCGTCGAGCACATCATTTCGACCTTCCAGCAGTTACATGCCCTTGGGGTGAAGCTGGCCATCGACGACTTTGGCACGGGCTATTCGTCATTGAGTTACCTCAAACGCCTGCCGGTGGATTACTTGAAGATCGACCAGGCCTTCATCCGCGGCCTTCACCGAGGCAGCCAAGATGCCGCCATTACCCAGGCGATCATCACGTTGTCCAAGAGCCTGGGCATGAAGGTGGTCGCCGAAGGGGTGGAAACGGCGGAGCAACTGGCGTTTCTTCGAGAGCATGGGTGTGACGAGGTGCAGGGCTACCTGATCAGCAGGCCAATCCCGGAGCAAGAGTTTCGCCAGATGCTGGCCCGGCCATGGGGCAATGAGGGCGGTTAGCCGTGCCAGTGTCTGCCGTGCCTGGCCATCAGGCTGCTGGCTTGTTCCGGGCCGTTGCTGCCGGCAGCGTAGTGGCGGGGCGCCTGGAAATGTTCTTCCCAACCTCTGATGATCGGGTCGATCCAGGCCCAGGCGGCCTCTACCTCGTCGCGTCGCATGAACAGCGTCGAATCGCCTTCCAGGATATCCAGCAGCAGGCGCTCGTAGGCGTCCCAGCGACGGGTCTGGCCGAACACCTGTGCCAGGTTCAGGTCCAGGTCCACAGGCTCCAGGCGCATACCCTTGCCGGGGCTTTTGGTCATCATGCGCAAGCTGATGCGTTCCTCTGGCTGCAACTGGATCAGTAGCTGGTTGACTTGGCCACCGCTGAACAACTCGTGAGGCACCGGTTTGAACTGGATGACGATTTGCGAAGAGCGCCGTGCCATTCGCTTGCCAGTGCGCAGGTAGAAGGGCACGCCGGCCCAGCGCCAGTTGTCGATATGCGCGTGCACCGCAACGAAGGTTTCGGTATCGGTGTCGTTGTCGACGTCCTTTTCGAAGTAGTACGCAGGTACTTCCTGGCCGCCGATGTAACCGGCACCGTACTGGCCACGCACGGTTTTGTCCTGTACGTCCTGGCCGGTGATGGGTTTGAGTGCCCTGAGTATTTTCACTTTTTCGTCGCGTACCGCTTCTGCCTCGAATTGCGCCGGCGGTTCCATGGCCACAAGGCACAGCAGCTGTAGCAGGTGATTCTGCAGCATGTCGCGGGTCGCCCCGGCGCGGTCGTAGTAGCCGCCACGGTTCTCCACGCCGAGGGTTTCACAGACGCTGATCTGCACATGGTCGACCCGGCCGTTGCACCACACCGGCTCCAGCAGGGCATTGGCAAAGCGCAGGGCCATTAGGTTCTGCACAGTTTCCTTGCCCAGGTAGTGGTCGATGCGAAATACCTGTGATTCATCGAATACGGCACCGATCGCCTCATTGATGGCGGTAGCCGATGCCTGTGAATGGCCGATTGGCTTCTCCAGCACGATGCGCGCTTCGCTGTCGGCCAGGCCTGCGACACGCAGGTGGTTGGCGATAGGTACGAACAAATTGGGCGCAGTCGCCAGGTAGAAGATGCGGGTCAGCCCACCAGGCTCGCCGAGGTAGCGGGCCAGCCGGCCGAAGTCTGCACTTTGCGTGGCATCCATGGGGAAGTAGTCCAGCCGTGCGCAAAAGCGTCGCCACACTTCCTCGTCGAAGTCGTTGCGAGCAATTTGCGCGCGGCAATGGCGCTCTGCGAGCTTGAGGTATTCGTTGCGGCTGAGGTGGCGGCGGGCCAGTGCGATGATGCGCACGGCGTTGTTCAGACGGGCTTCGCGATACAAGTGATAAAGCGCCGGCAACAGTTTGTGCAGGGCCAGGTCACCCGTGCCGCCGAACACCAGAATGTCGCAAGGAATAGTCAAACCACCACTCTCCACGTTCGTTTAACTGGGCGGGTTGGCGTCCATGTAGTATAACTACAAGAAAGCTACATCCCGGCCAGCCGATCATAACCGAGTCCAGCCCGTGAATCTGTTGCAACATATCGCCCAATCGCGCCACCTGCTGCGCAAATCGGAACTCAAAGTGGCCGACCACGTGCTGCTCGACCCGGCAGCCGTGATGCATAGCTCCATGGCCGACCTGGCGCACAGCGTGGGCATCAGCGAACCGACCATCGTGCGTTTCTGCCGGGCGATCGGCTGTTCGGGGTTTCAGGACCTTAAGCTCAAACTGGCGCAAAGCCTGGCGGCCGGTGCCAGTTTCGGTCAGTTCGCGATCCACGAAGACGACTCGGTCGCCGACTACAGCCTGAAGATTTTCGACACCACCCTGCACACCCTGATGGAAGTGCGCGAGCACCTTGATCCGCAGGCCCTGCAACAGGCCGTCAGTGCCATGGCTCAGGCGCAGCGGGTCGAATTCTACGGCTTTGGTGCATCCGGTGCGGTGGCCGCCGACGCCCAGCACAAATTCTTCCGCCTGCTGCTCAGCGCCGCGGCCTACTCTGACCCGCACATGCAGGCGATGTCGGCGGTGACATTGAAGCCTGGGGATGTTGCGGTGTGCATTTCCCAATCAGGGCGGTCGAAAGACTTGCTGATCACTGCCAACCTGGTGCGTGAGAGTGGAGCCAACCTGATTACCTTGTGCCCAAGTGCGACACCCCTTGCGGAGTTGTCTACGGTCAACCTGGCGATCGATGTGCATGAAGACACCGAGATCTATACCCCACTCACTTCACGCATCGCGCACTTGGTGGTGATCGACGTATTAGCCATGGGTGTGGCCATGGCCCGTGGGCCGAGCCTGGTCAACCACCTCAAGAGCGTCAAGCGCAGCTTGCGCAGCCTGCGGTTGTCGCCCAAGTCGATCAAGGCTACCGAGGACTGATGGCGGATCGTGCTGGCGACTTTACCGGTGAATCCGCGAAGTAATCGGCAAAGATTCACCGTTTTGTCACCTTTCCAAAACCTAAACGTAAACACTCCCGGCCAATCTGAAACTCCCGCATCCAAACTGGGAGACAGGCTATGGCTCGTGACTTCGACGGTTCCTACCAACCCAGCGCCAAGGCTCGCAAGCAGCAAGAAAAGGACCAGCGCCGCATGGAGTTCCGCCGCGCGATCGAAAGTTACTGCGACCAGCGCCAACTGTTGCGCGAACTAACTGATTACCCCGATCTGCAAGCGCTCACGGTATGGCAGGCGTCGTCGGCAACTTCCCAGAAAATCGTTCAACAAGCGCGCTGATCAATGCTCGTTCGCTGCGGATGAACGCGTGAAATGCCAACGCCACTGGTGACTGTCGTTTGGCCTTGGCCTGGACTACGCACCAGCTGCGGTACAACGGCAATTCCTCGACAGGCAACTCCGTCAGCACACCCGTGGCTAATTCCATGTTCACCGCATGGCGCGTTAGCAAAGCAATACCCAAGCCTGCGATTACGCATTCACGCTGGGCGTCGGCCGAGGCCACTTCCAGGGTTTGGCTGAAATGCACGCGTTTGTCCTTAAAGTACTCCTCGCAGGCTTTGCGTGTGCCTGAGCCTTGCTCCCTGACGAGCAGTGTGTGAGGTTCCAAGTCCTGTAAGCGCAACTGCTCCAGCTTGCACAGCGGGTGCTGCGGTGGCGCCACTGCGACGATAGGGTTGTTGAGAAACGGCAGAAACTCCAAGCCCATGTCTTGGGGCACCATCGACATGATGATCAGGTCATCCCGGTTATCGGAAAGCCGGCGAATCGCCTGCGCTCGGTTGACCACGGTGAGGGTCAGGTTGACCTCCGGGTGGCGCTGTTTGAAGGCGGCAAACAGGTGAGGCACGAAGTATTTGGCACTGGACTCGATGGCCAGTTTCAGCTGCCCTTGCAACGAGCCCTGCATATCGGACAGCTGCATATCGAGGCTTTCCAGGCGCCCGAATATGTCACGGCTAGCGCGTTGCAGCGCTTCGGCAGCGTCGGTCAGGTAGAGCTTCTTGCCCACGTACTCGAAAAGCGGCTGGCCAATCAGCTCCTCCAACTGGCGTATTTGTAGACTTACCGCCGGTTGCGTCAGTGCCATTTCTTCTGCAGCGCGGCTGTATGAGCGCAGATCGCAGACCTCATTGAAAATCTGCAACTGGCGTAATGTCATACGCATCAAGGACTTACGCATTCTTATAGTCTCATTGGCAATACCCTGTTACCAGACTATAAGCTTTTGCTAATACAGCCCCTAACAAATATTGATTTTTGTTTATCGTCCGTCGGCGCTAGGGTGAATATGCGACTGGCCAGCTAGCTCTGGTCACGCGCCGACCGGTAGAACCGGATCGTCTGTTCCAACGGCTTTGGGAAGACTCCAGTGATAAAAAAAATCCTGATCGCCAACCGGGGTGAAATCGCAGTTCGCATCGTGCGAGCCTGCGCCGAGATGGGTATTCGCTCTGTCGCGATCTATTCCGACGCCGACCGTCATGCCCTGCACGTCAAGCGTGCCGACGAGGCTCACAGTATTGGCGCAGAGCCTTTGGCGGGGTATCTGAACCCACGCAAACTGGTCAATTTGGCGGTGGAAACCGGCTGTGATGCCCTTCACCCAGGCTATGGGTTCTTGTCGGAAAACGCCGAACTGGCGGAGATCTGCGCCGAACGCGGGATCAAATTCATCGGCCCGGCAGCGGATGTCATTCGCCGCATGGGCGATAAGACCGAAGCGCGCCGCACCATGATCCAGGCCGGTGTGCCGGTGACCCCTGGCACCGAAGGCAACGTGGCCGATATCCATGAAGCACTGAGCGAAGGTGACCGCATCGGCTACCCGGTGATGCTCAAGGCTACCTCCGGCGGCGGCGGGCGCGGTATTCGCCGTTGCAACAGCCGAGAAGAGCTTGAGCAGAACTTCCCAAGGGTCATTTCCGAAGCGACCAAGGCCTTTGGTTCGGCCGAAGTGTTCCTGGAGAAGTGCATCGTCAACCCCAAGCACATCGAGGCGCAGATCCTCGGTGACAGCTTTGGCAACGTCGTGCACCTGTTCGAGCGTGACTGCTCGATCCAGCGCCGTAACCAGAAGCTCATCGAAATTGCTCCAAGCCCACAGCTCACCCCGGAGCAGCGCGCCTACATCGGTGACCTGGCGGTGCGTGCGGCCAAGGCGGTGGATTACGAGAACGCCGGTACCGTGGAGTTTCTGCTCGCCGATGGCGAGGTTTACTTCATGGAGATGAACACTCGGGTGCAGGTGGAGCACACCATCACCGAAGAAATCACCGGAATCGATATCGTCCGTGAGCAGATTCGCATTGCCTCGGGCCTGCCGCTGTCGGTGAAACAGGAAGATATCCAGCACCGCGGTTATGCGTTGCAGTTTCGCATCAACGCCGAAGACCCGAAGAACAACTTCCTGCCCAGCTTCGGCAAAATCACCCGCTACTACGCCCCAGGCGGCCCGGGTGTGCGTACCGATACGGCGATCTACACCGGCTACACCATTCCGCCCTTCTATGACTCCATGTGCCTGAAGCTGGTGGTCTGGGCATTGACCTGGGAAGAAGCCATGGACCGCGGCCTGCGGGCCCTGGATGACATGCGTGTGCAAGGGGTCAAGACCACTGCCGCGTACTACCAGGAAATCCTGCGCAATCCAGAATTCCGTAGCGGCCAGTTCAATACCAGCTTCGTCGAAAGCCATCCGGAACTGACCAACTACTCGATCAAGCGCAAACCCGAAGAGCTGGCTCTGGCCATCGCCGCCGCCATCGCCGCCCACGCAGGCCTGTGAGGAATCCCATAATGTCCAAGAAAATTCACGTAACCGACACGATCCTGCGCGACGCTCACCAGTCCCTGCTGGCTACCCGCATGCGTACCGAAGACATGCTGCCGATCTGCGACAAGCTCGACAAGGTCGGTTACTGGTCGCTGGAAGTCTGGGGTGGCGCTACCTTCGACGCCTGCTTGCGCTTTCTGAAAGAAGACCCTTGGGAGCGCCTGCGCAAGCTGCGTGCTGCCCTGCCCAACACCCGTCTGCAGATGCTGCTGCGTGGCCAGAACCTTCTGGGCTACCGCCACTACAGCGACGACGTGGTCAAGGCGTTCGTGGCCAAAGCGGCAGTCAACGGCATCGACGTGTTCCGTATCTTCGATGCCATGAACGATGTGCGTAACCTGCGTGTTGCCATCGAGGCGGTGAAGGCCGCCGGCAAACACGCCCAGGGCACCATCGCCTACACCGTCAGCCCTGTGCACACCATCGACGCATTCGTCGCCCAGGCCAAGCAGATGGAAGCCATGGGTTGCGACTCGGTCGCGATCAAGGACATGGCTGGCCTGCTGACCCCGTTCGCTACCGGCGAGCTGGTGCGGGCGCTCAAGGCTGAACAGTCGCTGCCGGTGTTCATTCACTCCCATGACACTGCCGGCCTGGCTGCCATGTGCCAGCTCAAGGCAGTGGAAAACGGTGCCGACCATATCGATACCGCGATCTCGAGCTTCGCCTGGGGCACGAGCCACCCAGGTACCGAATCGATGGTCGCCGCGCTCAAAGGCAGCGAATTCGACACCGGCCTGGACCTGGAGCTTTTGCAGGAAATCGGCCTGTACTTCTACGCTGTGCGCAAGAAATACCACCAGTTCGAGAGCGAGTTCACCGCCGTGGATACCCGCGTGCAGGTGAACCAGGTACCAGGTGGGATGATTTCCAACCTGGCCAACCAGCTCAAGGAGCAAGGCGCGCTCAGCCGCATGAACGAGGTGTTGGCAGAGATCCCGCGCGTGCGTGAGGACCTTGGCTTCCCACCTCTGGTAACGCCGACCTCGCAGATCGTTGGTACCCAGGCGTTCTTCAACGTCCTGGCGGGTGAGCGTTACAAGACCATCACCAACGAGGTGAAGCTCTACCTGCAAGGCGGCTATGGCAAAGCCCCCGGCGTGGTCAATGAGCAACTGCGCCGCCAGGCGATCGGCAGCGAAGACGTGATCGACGTGCGCCCGGCCGACCTGCTCAAGCCTGAGATGGCCAAGCTGCGCAGCGATATCGGCGCCTTGGCCAGCTGCGAGGAAGATGTGCTGACTTTCGCCATGTTCCCGGACATTGGGCGTAAGTTCCTCGAGGAGCGCGAAGCGGGCACCCTCACCCCCGAAGCCTTGTTGCCGATCCCCGAGGCCGGTGCCGTGGCTTCTCCGGCAGGTGAAGGCGTACCCACCGAGTTCGTCATCGACGTGCACGGCGAAACCTACCGCGTGGATATTACCGGTGTAGGGGTTAAGGCCGAGGGCAAGCGGCACTTTTACCTTTCGATCGACGGCATGCCCGAAGAAGTTGTTTTCGAGCCGCTCAACGAGTTCGTCGGTGGCGGTGGCAGCAAGCGCAAGCAGGCCAGCGCTCCTGGCCACGTCAGTACCACCATGCCAGGCAATATCGTCGATGTACTGGTCAAGGAAGGCGATGTGGTCAAGGCCGGCCAGGCGGTGCTGATTACCGAGGCGATGAAGATGGAAACCGAAGTGCAGGCGGCCATCGCTGGCAAGGTCGTGGCCATCCATGTTGCTAAAGGCGACCGCGTGACGCCCGGCGAGATCCTGATCGAGATCGAAGGCTGAGATAAGCCTTTATCTACAAATGGTTAACCTCTGGGGGGCGGATGCTCCCCTTTTTTTTGCCTGGCATGAGGTATGTGGCGCCTGTAAGACCGAGCGCCGCCCGCGCGGCGCATCGCGAGCTGCGCTCGCTCCTACGTTTGTTTCGGGCCAGTAACGCCTGTGGCAGGCGCGCGCGACCGCCTGGTTTGTAGGACGCGATACCGCGCCATGCACAAAGGCGTCCGCGCGCAAATTCCGCAGGCATAATTGGCCCGAAACAGACGTAGGAGCGAGCGCATCTCGCGATGCGCCGCGCGGGCGGCGCTCGATCTCATAGGCGCCGCCGCCCTAGTGCCAGCCCCTCATGGTCAGAAGATCACCCCCGACGGCAGTCCTCAAGTGTCCGCACTTGGCCTGCCGACCCCTGATTCTCTGCACTCAACCACCGCTCGAACCCCGCCGCCACCTGCGGCCACTCATCATCGGTAATCGAATACCACGCGGTGTCGCGGTTATGGTCCTTGACCACCAGGTGCTTGCGGAAAACCCCCTCGAAAACGAAGCCGAATCGCTCGGCCGCGCGCTTGGAGCGGGCGTTGGCGTTATTGCACTTCCATTCCAGGCGCCGGTTGCCTAATTCGAACCCGAGCTTGCCCAGCAGGTAGACGGCCTCGGTGCCTTTAGGCGTGCGCTGCATGGCGGCACCAAAGGCGATGTGGCCGATCTCGATACGGCCGTGGTCGGGCACGATCGACATCAAACTGAGAATACCTTGGGCCTGGCCGCTGTTGCGGTCGATCACTGTGAAAAACAGCGGGTCTTGGCCAGCGGCGTTGCCTTGCAGCCAGCGGTCGAAGGCGCCGCGCTCGGTGAACGGGCCGTAGGGCAGGTAGTCCCACAACACAGGGTCGGATGCCGGGCCTTGCAGCACCTCCCACAGATCGTCCCCGTGGCGCACCGGGTCCAGTTTCTCCAGGCGGATGAAGCGGCCTTCGATAACCTGGGGCGTGGGCGCTGTAGCGGGTTTCCAGTTCAATGCGTCAGTCATGTGCGGCCTACAGCCCTTTACGGAATTGGATGAAGCCAGGGCGCTCGGCAACCTGCTCGTACAGGCTAATGGCGGTGGCATTGGTTTCGTGGGTCAGCCAGTGCACCTTGATGCAGCCGGCAGCCCTCGCGGTGGCGTATACGTGTTCGATCAGCTGGCGGCCAATACCCAGGCCGCGCTGGCTACTGTCGACGTAGAGGTCCTGCAGGTAACAGGAATTCTCGATGCTCCAGTTGGAACGATGGTAGATGAAGTTGACCATGCCCACCGCTTTGCCATCGACCCAAGCCAGGGTCGAGTGGGTTGGCTCACTCGGGTCGAGCAGGCGTTGCCAGGTGCTAAGGCTCACTTCTTCGGCGAGTGCGGTCTGGTAGAAGCGCAGGTAGTTATGCCAAAGGGCGAGCCAGGCGGCGTGGTCTTGAGGGCTGACGGGGCGCAGGGTGACGTTTGCCATGGGGCTTTTCCTTCAGAGTTGGCGCATGTGCGCGGCGAGTTGTTGGTCCAGGTAGTCCGGGCTGGCGCTCAAGCCCTCACGCACGCCAGCGATATCCTGCGCCGAGCGATTCTGGCTGAGCTTGCGCGCGCCTTGCAGGCGGGCCACAGGCAGGCGGATGCCGACGATCGCGCGCATCATGCCGTCGAGGTAGCCGGCAGGGGCGTCGCTGACCTTCCAGGGTTGGCTGCGGCCTTGCTCGTGGCGCTCGGTGAGACGGCTGACGATCTGCAGCAATGGGGCTGCATCGTGGATCACCTCGGCGGTGCCGTAGGCGTGTACGGCCAGGTAGTTCCAGGTCGGCACCACCTTGGGGTTCTGCGCCTTGCTTGGGTAAAAGCTTGGGCTGACGTAGGCGTCTGCGCCGGGAAAGACCAGCAGTGCTTCGGCGCCTTGCGCCAGGTCCTGCCATTGGCGGTTGGCGCGGGCCAGATGGGCATAGACCGTACCGAACTGGCCTTCGTCGGTGTCGAGCAATACCGGCAAGTGCGTGGCCATCAGGCCTTGATCGCCATGGCTGATCAGCACCGCTAGACGGGTATCGCGCATATGCTGATGCAGGCGCTCAATGTCGTGTTCTTGGTGGGGTTTGCTGTTGTACATGTGTGCTGTCCTTGTCCAATGGCTCCATCCTAGGCAGGCTATTGGATCAAAGTAAGAGCCATTAATGACTGTTTTGGTAGGGCCAATTTCATGCGCGAGCGCTCCATCGTGTTGCCTTTCGATCCCGCAGGTATCGTGCTTGATCGTCGGCGCGGGCTCAGTCAGCAGCTGTATCAGGCGTTGCGTGCCAGGGTTTTGGATGGGCGCTTGAGTAGCGGCACCCGGCTGCCTGCCACGCGAGACTTGGCAAAGGTGCTGGCGCTTTCGCGCAACAGCGTAGTGCGCGCCTATGACCAGCTGTATGCGGAGGGCTATATCGAAAGCCGCGTGGGTGATGGCACATACGTGAGCCGGCTGGAAAAACTATCCA
The DNA here is from genome assembly GCF_046230725.1 of Pseudomonas sp. KCJK9000. Lineage (NCBI taxonomy): Bacteria > Pseudomonadati > Pseudomonadota > Gammaproteobacteria > Pseudomonadales > Pseudomonadaceae > Pseudomonas > Pseudomonas sp. KCJK9000. Next base: position 96,002 of record NZ_JBJJLN010000004.1, read on the forward strand.
CACAGTTACCCACAGGGTTATACCTGGGGTTATCAACAGACTTATCCACATTTTCGCCCTCGGACACTGAGGATTTAACCAGCAAGAGGTTCGCCAGCGAGCCTTTATTGCGTTTGAAAAATAACCACCTGCCGGCACAAAACGGCGGCCCACCTAGGGCGTTTCGCGTCGGCATACCGGCTTTCGACCTGTTCCCATTCGATGTCTGGGCCAAGCTACAAGCGGGTTTCTGGCGTAACCCTTCACCGGGTCTACTGGGCTATGGGGACCCGGCGGGCGAGCCTGCTTTGCGCGAGCTGATCGCCGCCTATTTGCGTCGATCAAGGGGGCTATCCTGCACGGCTGAACAAATTGTGATCACCCATGGTGCGCAGCAGGCCATCAGCCTTTGTGCACAGTTGTTATTGCAACCAGGTGACGCAGTGGCTGTGGAAAACCCTGGGTATCGCGCCGCAGGGCGGGCGTTTGCGGTGGCCGGTGGCAAGCTGATCGGGGTGCCGGTGGATGAGCAGGGCATGGACTGCCACCGCCTGGTGGATCTGCCGGGCTGTCGACTGGCCTATGTCACACCGGCGCATCAGTATCCTACAGGGGTGACCATGAGCCTGGCCCGGCGCCTGGCATTACTGGCCTGGGCCGAGTGCAACGATGGCTGGGTCATCGAGGACGACTACGATGGCGAGTACCGCTACAGCGGTGCGCCCCTGGCCCCGCTAGCTGCGCTCGACCGCCAAGGCCGTGTGTTGTACGTCGGCACTTTCGGCAAGATTGCCTTCCCGGCATTGCGCCTGGGCTACTTGGTTCTACCGCCGCAATTGGTGCAAGCATTCAGTCAAGGCCGCGCGCTGGCAGTTCGGCACTCAGAGGTGGGAACCCAATGCGTGATGGCTGAGTTCATGGCCCAAGGGCACTTCCAGCGGCACATCCGACGCATGCGCAAGGCGGCGCTCGCCCGCCGCAACGTGCTCAAAGCGGGATGGCCTGTTGGGGTGGAGGGCTTGGGGGAGATGCCGGAAGTAGCTGCGGGGCTCCACGTAAAGGTGGATGTGGATAGTTTTGCACGTGAGCAGGCTTTGGTGGCCAGCGCTGCGGCGGTAGGGGTGGAGGTCAATCCCCTGAGCGGTTACTGGCTGCCAGACTCTGACGTGCCTGTGGATAAGCGGGCAGGGCTGGTACTTGGATTTGCGGCGGTGCCGGAAGGGCAGATCGCCGAGGCTTTGCTGAAACTGCGTAAGGCTTGGAGACCTCTTCGCGGGTGAACCCGCTCCCACAGCTACCGCGTAGGCTCTGTGGGAGCGGATTACTCGCAACGAAGGCGACTCAAGTTCCGGATTTGATTCGAGTCCACGCTCGCGTGCGGGCCCGCTCGCCCTCACGGGACAATGGCTTGAGTGTGTACAGCTTGGTCATAGCCTGCTCGGTCGGGTAGAGGTTCGGATTATTGCGTATCGCTGGGCTGACCTTGTCGGTGGCATCCTTGTTGGGGTTGGGATAGCCGACGAAGTCGCTGATCGGCGCAATCACTTCAGGGCGCAGCAGATAGTTGATGAAAGCATGGGCATCTTCCGAGTTTGCTGCATTCTTCGGAATCGCCAGCATGTCGAACCAGATCGGCGCCCCTTCCTTGGGTAGGCGCATGTCCACCACCACACCATTGTTTGCATCTTTGGCGCGGTTGGCGGCTTGCGAGAAGCTGCCGCTGTAACCCACCGCTACGCAGATATCACCATTGGCGATGTCGGCCATGTACTTCGAGGAATGGAAGTAGGTGATGTAAGGGCGGATCTTCATCATCAGCGCCTCGGCCTTCTTGTAGTCTTGCGGCTTGTCGCTGTTGGGCGGTAAGCCAAGGTGTTGCAGGGCCAGTGGCAGAATCTCCGACGGCGAGTCGAGCAGCGCGACGCCGCATTGTTTGAGCTTGGCGATGTTCTGCTCTTTGAATATCAGATCCCAGCTGTCGACCGGGGCCTGATCGCCGAGCACGGCCTTGACCTTGTCCGGGTTGAAGCCAATCAGGATGGTGCCGTACATGTAAGGCACGGCGAACTTGTTGCCCGGGTCGTTGGCTTCGATCAGCTTCATCAGCGCCGGGTCCAGGTGTTGCCAGTTCGGCAGCTTGCTGCGGTCCAGCGGCTGGAACACACCGGCCTCGATCTGCTTGGCGAGAAACACGTTGGACGGCACCACCACGTCGTAGCCAGAGTTGCCAGTCAGCAGCTTGGCCTCCAGCGCCTCGTTGGTGTCGAAGATGTCGTAGATCAGCTTGACGCCGCTGTCTTTCTGGAAGCTGCTCAAGGTCTGCGGCGTGATGTAATCGAACCAGTTATACACGCGCAGGGTGCGCTGCTCGGCTTGAGCGTGCAGGGCGCCGGTGAACAGGGTGGCAGCGATGAGCGGGGCGAGCAGACGCTTGAGTCGGGCCATTATCGGGCTCCTGGCTGGGCGCGCTGGAAGCCTTCCAGCACATTGACGGCGTTGATACCGATTTCTTCCACAGCGTAGCCCCCTTCCATCACGAACAGGGTGGGTTTGCCGAGTTGGGCGATGCGCTTGCCCATCTCCAGGTAGTCCGGGCTGTCCAGCTTGAACTGGGAGATCGGGTCGTCCTTGAAGGTATCCACCCCCAGTGAAACCACCAGCACATCGGCGTCATAGGTGGCGATACGTTGGCAGGCGTCTTCCAGTGCCGCGCTCCAGGCCGTCCAGTCGCTGCCAGCGGGCAACGGGTAGTTGATGTTGCAGCCTTCACCTGCGCCTTCGCCGGTTTCGTCGGCATAGCCAAGGAAGAACGGGAACTCATCTTGCGGATCGCCGTGTATGGAAGCGAAAAACACGTCATTGCGCTGGTAGAAGATGTCCTGGGTGCCGTTGCCGTGATGGTAGTCGACGTCAAGGATAGCCACCTTGGCACGGCCTTGGTCGAGGAACGCCTGGGCGGCAATCGCAGCATTGTTCAGGTAGCAATAGCCGCCCATGACTTCGGCAGCCGCATGGTGCCCTGGTGGCCGGCACAGCGCGAAGGCCGAGTGTGCGCCTTGCTCGATCGCTGCCTGGGCTGTGAGGGCAACCTGTGCGGCGCTATAGGCTGCCTGCCAGGTACCGGCGGTGATGGGTGCGCCAGCGTCGAAGCTGTAATAGCCCAGCTCACCGTGCAGCCCGGTAGGTTTGACCTGGCGCAGGGTACGCGCGGGCCAAGTGAACGGCAGCAGGTCGCCGTCGTGGCCTAGGGCGGCCCAGCGAGCCCAGGCACCCTGGAAGAAGTCCAGGTATTGGGCACTGTGAATGCGTTGCAGGGGAGCGAGCCCGAAGTCGTTAGGCGCTTTCACTTCACCCAGGTTGCGCTTTTTGACCTGCTCGAGCACATGGTCCGCGCGGGAGGGCATTTCGAAGCATGGCATCAGCTTGCCGTCGATCAGCTCGCAGCGGCCGTGGTGCAGGCGGTGATCATCGGAATAAATCGTCAGCATTTGTTGTTCTCCGGGGGACTGGCGTGAACCCATTTTCACGGGTGACCCGGTGGCGGAGAACGACGCAAACGGCCAAAAGGGGATCGATATGGCCACAGGTTGTGGCCAGTCTGGCTCAACCCCGGAAGTGGCTAGGTGCAACCCCGCTCCAGCGCTGGAAGGCATGACGGAAACTCGCGGTCTCGCTGAAGCCCAAGGTTTCTGCAATGCGGTAGATCGGCATCTGGTCATCGGCCAGCAACTGCTTGGCCCGGTCAAAGCGCAGTTCATCGAGCAATTGCTGGTAACTGCAGCCCAAGGCTTGCAAGTGCCGGCGCAGGGTGCGTGACGAGCAGTTCATCTGACGCGCAAGGCCCTCCACGCCTGGCGCCGCATCCAGTTGCTGCAACAGCAGCTGGCGAATCCGCCCCAGCCAAGCCTGGCGGCCGGTGAATTCCAGGTTCAAGCGCCGGCAACGCTCACTCATGGCCTTGTGAGTAATGGGGTCGGCCAGCGGTAGGGGTGTATCCAGCCAGCGCCGCTCGAACGCGAAGGCGGTATCTTCTGCATCGAAGGCAAGGGGGCACTGGAAAGCCCCGCTGTAGAGGGAGTGATAGCCTGGACGCGAATGCTCGAAGCGGGCACCGAGCAGCGGTAGGGTGCGGCCGAGCAGGTCGTCGCAGATCACTTTCAGCGACACCAGACAAAATTCGGCATTGAAGGCAGCCAAGGCCGGGCTGTCGTGATATTCACTGGCACTCAACCAGACGCGATGGCCATCGTCGAGCAAACGCAGCTTGAAGACTGTTCCCAGCAGTGCCGGATAATGCAGCGCCAAGCGCAAGGCGTCACCCAAAGTGGCACTGGAGAGCAGCGCGTAGCCGAGCATGCCATAGCACGACACATGCATGCGCCGCCCCAGTTCCAGGCCGATTTCCTCGCGTCGGGCAACGGCGTTGGCGCACACCTGCAACTCTTGCTGGGTGGTGATGCGCGCATCGCTGTGGCCTAGATCGGCGGGGGCTATACCGCTACCGGCGAGCAACGTCGTCGCCTCGCAGCCCTCTTCCTGAAACAGGTTGAGGATCAGCGAAACTGCGTTGAGGGTGGTCAGGTGGCTGTGCAGCATGCTCGGTCATCCCGTGGGCGTGGGAGGCATTATGGAGCAAGTTGTATGCCGAAATGGGCGAGGGCGGACAGTGTGGCAGGGATGAAGCGAAAAAAAGGCCCGCAGCTTGCGCTCGGGCCTTTGAAAGGTTGAGAGGTGTCTAGTCCCTCGACCTGGTGAGACGGTGTGCAGCAGCCTGGTTTACGCTTTCAGCGGCACCAGACGTGGGGCGATCATGTTTTCAGGACGCAGGATGTCGTCGAGCATCGCGTCGTCCAGCAGCTTCTCTTCACGCACCAGTTCCAGTACGCCGCGGCCGGTTTCCAGGGCAACGCGGGCGATACGGGTGGCGTTCTCGTAGCCGATGTACGGGTTCAGGGCGGTGACCAGGCCGATGGAGTGTTCGACCAGCTCACGGCAACGCTGTTCGTTGGCGGTGATGCCAACGATGCAGTGCTCGCGCAGCATGTCCATCGCGCGCTGAAGCAGGCGGATCGAGTCGAAGATCTTGTAGGCGATCAGCGGTTCCATCACGTTCAACTGCAGCTGGCCACCTTCGGCCGCGACGGTCAGTGCCAGGTCGTTGCCCATGATGGCGAAGGCCACTTGGTTGACCGCCTCAGGAATGACCGGGTTGACCTTGCCTGGCATGATCGAGCTGCCTGGCTGGCGCGCTGGCAGGTTGATTTCGTTGATGCCGGTGCGCGGGCCGCTGGACAGCAGGCGCAGGTCGTTGCAGATCTTCGACAGCTTGACCGCAGTACGCTTGAGCATGCCGGAGAACAGCACGAAGGCGCCCATGTCGGAGGTAGCTTCGATCAAGTCGGCAGCTGGTACCAGCGGGTGGCCGCTGATGGTGGCCAGGCGTTGTACGGCCAGGGCCTGGTAGCCAGGGTCGGCGTTGATGCCAGTACCGATGGCGGTACCACCCAGGTTGATTTCGGTCAGAAGCTCCGGGGCCAGCGAGCGCAGGCGCTGGAGGTCTTCGGTCATGGTGGTGGCGAAGGCGCGGAATTCCTGGCCCAGGGTCATCGGCACGGCATCCTGCAGCTGGGTGCGGCCCATCTTCAGAACATGGTCGAATTCCTTACCTTTGGCAGCGAAAGCCTGGATCAGGCTGTCGAGGCTGGCCAGCAGGGCGTCATGGCCCAGCAGCAGGCCCAGGCGGATGGCGGTTGGGTAGGCGTCGTTGGTCGACTGCGCCATGTTCACGTCGTTGTTGGGGTGCAGATACTGGTACTCACCCTTCTGGTGGCCCATGGCCTCCAGCGCGACGTTGGCGATGACTTCGTTGGCGTTCATGTTGGTGGAGGTGCCCGCACCCCCTTGGATCATGTCAACTACGAACTGGTCATGGTAATCGCCTTTGATCAGGCGGGCGCAGGCTGCACTGATGGCAGCGTGCTTGGCATCGCTCAGGTGACCCAGCTCACGGTTGGCGTCGGCAGCAGCCTGCTTGACCATGGCCAGGGCCACGACCAGCTTCGGATAGTGCGACAGCGGAACGCCGGAGAGATGGAAGTTGTTGGCAGCGCGCAGGGTCTGGATGCCGTAGTAGGCATCGGCAGGGACTTCCAGGGTGCCAAGCAGATCTTTTTCAACGCGGAACGATGCAGCGGAGGACATGATGGATATCATCTCGATTTTGACCCGGCACATGCCGGAATGGCGCCAATCCTAGGCCTTAAGGGGTTTTTGCGGCCAATGCTGATGCACGCTAACCTATGCACAAACGGCATAGTGATTGATGTGACGCCAATTGACATTCAAGCGTGTTCCATTTTGGTGCGCGCCGGGAGATCTGCTTCATGAACCTCGAAAGCAAGTGGCTGGAAGATTTCAGCGCCCTGGCCTCCACCCGCAGTTTTTCACAGGCGGCTGAACGGCGTTTCGTGACCCAACCGGCCTTCAGCCGACGTATCCGCAGCTTGGAAGCAGCGTTGGGTCTGACCTTGGTGAATCGTTCCCGCACGCCCATCGAGCTAACCGAGGCCGGGCAGCTTTTTCTTGTCACAGCCCGCACCGTTGTCGACCAGTTGAGCGAAGTTCTCCGTCATTTGCATCACCTGGAAGGCGGGCAGGGGGAGGTTATCCAGGTTGCGGCTGCGCACTCGCTGGCGTCAGGGTTTTTCCCGCGTTGGGTGGCACAATTGCGCAACGATGGATTGAACATCGCCACCCGACTGGTGGCGACCAACGTCGGGGATGCCGTGCATGCCTTGCGCGAAGGTGGCTGTGACCTGATGCTGGCGTTCTATGACCCTGATGCCGCGCTGCAGATGGACGCCGAGATCTTCCCATCGCTGCACATGGGTACCACCGAGATGCTGCCGGTATGCGCTGTGGGCGCCGACGGCAATGCCTTGTTCGACCTCGAAGGCGATACCAGCGTGCCGTTGCTGGCCTACAGTGCCGGGGCGTTCCTCGGCCGCTCGGTGAACCTGTTGTTACGCCAGCGCAACCTGCGCTACACCACCGTGTATGAAACTGCCATGGCGGACAGCCTCAAGAGTATGGCGCTTGAAGGCATGGGGATCGCTTGGGTACCGCGGTTGTCCATGCGCGGTGAGCTGGAGCGCGGTGAGTTGATGATCTGCGGTGGTAGCCAGTGGCATGTGCCGCTGGAAATCCGCCTGTATCGCTGCGCTTTGGTGCGCAAGGCCAATGTGCGGCTTTTGTGGCGCAAGCTAGAGTCGGCAGGTGGCCCAGGCGAGGGATCAGTTTGAGTGGTAGTTGAGGTAATCGGTGATGGCGGCTCGGTTCGCTTCGCTGTAGTGGTAGCAGTTCGAGCGCAGCGCAATGCGCGCCGGGACCATGTAGCTTTCGCAGAACCAACCATTGTAGCGGGTTTCGGCGTCCCTATGGCTGGCCGAGAGCATATGGCCGATGACATGCCCGGGCATCGCGTAGCTGCGCATCGAGGCGATGGCCGTTGTGCCGCTAAGGTGTGCGAGGCCGCCCACGAAGGTCATCCCGCTTTGGTCATAGCTGTCCTTGGTCAGTAACACGTCCTTGTTCATGAACGAAAAGGGCCTGACCGAACGCTGAATTTCGACTCCCCGTGTGAAGGCGTCAAGGGCCTGGATAGCGGTCATCGACTGATAATCGATGTCCGTCAGCCCGGAGATGGCACGCTGGTAGACCACTTCAATCGGCTGTTGCGTGAAGCTGCGCATTTCTTCGAGCCAATGTTGAAAGTAGTCATCGTGCAGTTGTTGGTCGCTGATGCCTGCCAGCTCGTCGTGTGGGTAGATCGTGACCACCAGCGCCCTGCGAGCCCAGGCCGGTGACAAGGTCAGGCTGCAGGCAAGGCCCATGACGAGCGCTATTAGGCGGGTTTTGTGCATCTTTGCGTCCTTCGATGATCCTGGTCGAAAGGGCGAATTGTCTGAGGCACCATTGCCCTGTGCCAGGGGGAAAAGTTGTCCCGCGAGACAGCTTGCCCTTTGATCCGACATGTGCTTGTGGGGGTGGGCGCAGCGCCCCCTTATACGCTACAATCCCGCGCCTTCGGCCGACCCGGTCGATTCAGAATCCGTATGACGAGCCACGCCGGTCTACCTGCGTGGCTTGTTGCTTTTAGCGCGCCACAAGGCGCTTGCAGGAGAGGCTCGACGATGAGTGCACTGGTTGGCGTGATCATGGGCTCCAAGTCCGATTGGTCCACCCTTAGCCACACCGCCGATATGCTGGAAAAACTCGGCATTCCCTACGAAGTGAAGGTGGTTTCCGCCCACCGCACCCCGGACTTGCTGTTCCAGTACGCTGAAGAGGCCGAAGAACGTGGTATCGAGGTGATCATTGCCGGTGCTGGTGGCGCTGCCCACCTGCCGGGCATGTGTGCCGCCAAGACTCACCTGCCGGTGCTGGGCGTGCCCGTCCAGTCGTCGATGCTGTCCGGTGTCGATTCGCTGCTGTCGATCGTGCAGATGCCTGCCGGTGTGCCGGTTGCTACCCTGGCCATCGGCCGCGCTGGCGCGGTGAATGCCGCACTGCTGTCGGCGAGCATCCTGGGGGCCAAGTACCCGCAGTATCACGCGGCGCTCAAGCAGTTCCGTACCGAGCAGACCGACACCGTGCTGGACAATCCAGACCCCCGCCAGGCTTGAGGTTCAACCCATGAAGATCGGTGTTATTGGTGGCGGCCAACTGGGCCGCATGCTGGCCCTGGCGGGAACCCCGCTGGGCATGGACTTCGCCTTCCTCGACCCAGCGCCGGATGCCTGTGCCGCTGCGCTGGGCAAGCACCTGCGTGCCGACTATGGCGACCAGGAGCACTTGCGCCAGCTGGCCGACCAGGTCGATTTGGTGACTTTCGAATTCGAAAGTGTTCCGGCCGAAACCGTGGCTTTTCTGTCGCAGTTCGTCCCGGTCTATCCAAGCGCCGAAGCCCTGCGCATTGCCCGCGATCGACTGTTCGAAAAGAGCATGTTCCGCGATCTGGGTATCCCGACTCCGGCGTTTGCCGACATTCTCTCGCAGGCTGACCTTGACGCAGCGGTAGCCAGCATCGGCCTGCCGGCTGTGCTCAAGACCCGCACCCTGGGCTATGACGGCAAGGGCCAGAAGGTTTTGCGCACGCCTGAGGACGTAGTCGGCACCTTTGCCGAACTGGGTAGCGTACCCTGCCTGCTTGAAGGTTTCGTGCCGTTCACTGGTGAAGTCTCGTTGGTGGCGGTGCGTGCTCGCGACGGCGAAACCCGTTTCTATCCGCTGGTGCACAACACCCACGAAAGCGGCATCCTGCGCCTGTCGGTGGCCAGCGAAGGGCACCCGCTGCAGAGCCTGGCTGAAGACTACGTTGGCCGTGTGCTCAAGCAACTGGATTACGTCGGGGTAATGGCGTTCGAGTTCTTCGAAGTCGACGGTGGCCTCAAGGCCAACGAAATCGCCCCGCGGGTGCACAACTCCGGCCATTGGACCATCGAAGGAGCCGAGTGCAGCCAGTTCGAGAACCACCTGCGTGCCGTCGCCGGCCTGCCGCTGGGCTCGACCGCTAAAGTGGGCCAGAGCGCCATGCTCAACTTCATCGGCGAAGTCCCGGCGGTGGAGCAGGTCGTAGCCATCGACGACTGCCACCTGCACCACTACGGCAAGGCCTTCAAGGCCGGTCGCAAAGTAGGCCATGCCACCCTGCGCAGCAACGACATGGCCACCCTCAAGGCCAGAATCGCCGAAGTAGAGGCGTTGATCAGCAACTGATCGACGTGCCCGATCGAACTTCTGCAAGCGGCTTGCCCTCTGAAATGGCAACAAGCCAAAGTGCTGTCTAGGCTTTGGCTTGTTCCATCTTCACTTCAGAGGGACTGTCATGGGCATCATTGGAACCATCTTCATCGGCCTTATCGTCGGCCTGCTGGCCCGCTTCCTGAAGCCGGGTGACGACAGCATGGGCTGGATCATGACGATTCTGCTGGGTATCGCAGGCTCGCTGCTTGCCACTTATGGCGGCCAGGCACTGGGCATCTACCAGGCAGGCCAGGCTGCTGGATTCATCGGTGCACTGATTGGTGCGATCATCCTTCTGGTGATCTACGGGTTCATCAAGAAACGCTGATTACTGGTTAGAATGCTCGGCAATTCATTCTGAGTTGTCGAGCATTTCCATGCGTGCCCTTTTTCTTGTTCCCCTGCTTCTGGCCAGCACCCTGGCCCATGCCGAGCTGCCCGAAACCGACTGGCTGGAACTGATGCCCAAATCGGACCAAAAGGCGCTCGAAGCCATGCCCGAAATCGACCACAACTCACCGGAAGCCAATGGCACCTTCACCGCCAAGGGCGGGCTCAAGCAGAGCAAGGGCCTGCCAGCGGTGATGTACTCCACCAAGACCGTGGCCGCCATGAACGGCAAGGAAATCCGCCTGGGCGGTTACCCCGTTCCGCTGGAAAGCGATGCCAGGGGCAACAGCACGCTGTTCTTCCTCGTGCCCTACCCGGGTGCCTGCATTCACGTGCCACCACCGCCGCCTAACCAGTTGGTATTGGTGCGGTATCCGAAAGGGCTGAAAATCGCGGATATCTACACACCGCTTTGGGTCAGCGGCAAGCTGAAAGTGGAGAAGGTCAGCAATGACCTGGCCGATGCGGCTTATGCGCTGGATGCAGCGAAGGTCAGGGTAGTGGAAGATGCTGACCTCTGAGCTGCTGAACTGGCCTCGTCGTGGCTAAAGCCGCTCTTGCAAGTTTGTGCAGCCCCAGCAGGAGCGGGTCCACCCGCGAACAGGCCAGACCTGCAAAGGCATCATTCAGAGCGCGTCACTAGCGATCTTCACCTGCAGTGAATGACTGGCGCCGGGCTTGAGCTCCACCACATCATCCCAGACATTGGCCGTTTCGATGCACAGCATTCGCTGCCAGCCATCATCGGCCATGTCTGGCAAATCCTTGGCCCGCTCGGTCCAGGGGTTCCAGATCACCGCCGAGCGTGACCCGCTGCAGGTCAAGGTAATCCGCCGCGCCCAGTGCGGGTCGACGATGCTGAGCGCCTGTGGCGTGTCCAGATAGATACGGTCGGTTTCCCCGGCAAACTGCAACGCCCCTTGTTGTTGGCGCTGCTCCCAGTCGGCCAGGGTTTCGATGTAGTGCAACCCATCGACGCCTTCAACCCGGGCCTGGCGCACGTCGCTGACGGCGAAGTAGCTATGCAGGGCCTGGCTGATGGTCACCGGGCTGTCGCCCAGGTTGCGGCTGGTCAGAGACACGCTCAGCGTGTCGCCCAGTTCGATCAGCAGTTTCAGCTGAACGTCATGGGGCCAGCCCGGCAACTGGCCACGGGCTTGTGGCAGCTCGAATTCGATCTGCAAGCTCGCCCCCTGTTCCTCGACACCGAGCAGCTGCCAATCGCGGGTGCGTGCCAGGCCATGGGCGGGCGCTTGCTGGCCGCCGTACATGGCCTGCACCGGCTCAGGGTTGCGCTGCAAGTTGCCAAACCAGGGCCAACACACCGGTACACCCGCCCGCACCGATTTGCCTTGGGCGAAGATGGCCTGGTCGCTCAGCCACAACAGCGGCGGCTCACCCATACGCTGGTAGCTGAGGATCTGGGCGCCCTGCTGGGCGATCAGTAGGTCGGCACGCTCGTTGCTGATGCGCCAGCAGTTGAGTTCGCCGTGTTGCTCGGATTCGACCTTGAAGGTAGCCATTGCGCTCTTCTCATTGATTGCCTGTGGGCCTTGGACCCGGTGACGTGCAATGAGTTTACCGCCCGCAAGGCTTAGCGACGAGGCACCGAGCGGGTGCGGCCGCTGCCATCGATGGCGACGAACACAAAGGTCGCTTCGGTGACTTTGCGCCATTCGCTGGACAACGGGTCATCGCTCCACACTTCGACCATCATGCGGATCGAGCTACGGCCGATTTCCAGTGTCTGGGTATAGAACGACAACTGCGCGCCGACTGCCACCGGCACCAGAAATGCCATGCGGTCGATGGAAACCGTGGCTACCCGGCCACCGGCGACGCGGCTGGCCATGGCGGTGCCGGCCAGGTCCATCTGCGCGACTAGCCAGCCGCCAAAGATGTCGCCGAAGCCATTGGTTTCGCGCGGCAGGGCGGTGATCTGCAAGGCCAGATCGCCCTGCGGGATAGGATCTTCTTGTTCGAGTTCAATCATGCGATGGGGCCTCTGACCCGTGACGCTTTCGTTGGTGTAGCGCAATGCCGGGAAAACGATTCAGCTGACAACATACTACGCCGAATCTGTTTAGATGGGCGGCTATAGGGAAACTCTGCGAAACCGTCTGACACTCCGACCGGCGTTTTCGCACAACTTCCCACGCTTGACGCAAACTTTTCCTACGAACGGGCAGTATATATAGCCTGTTGCCGAGCGACGACTGTGTAGTCATGAATATCTGTATGGATTTTGTATCGCTTTCAGCCAGGCTCGGCAATTTGCTATCTTCGCTCCTCGCCTAATCCAGAAGCCGCGTGCCAAGCGGCCTGCATGCCCTACAAGAGAACAACGAGCGATGACCTCCGTGCCGAGCAGTATCGAGCAGCCCTCGCGGCCGCTGACCCGCAGTGACTACAAAACCCTCTCACTGTCGGCCTTGGGTGGCGCGCTGGAGTTCTACGACTTCATCATTTTCGTGTTCTTCGCCACCGTGGTCGGTAAGTTGTTCTTCCCTGCGGACATGCCCGAGTGGCTACGGCTGATGCAAACCTTCGGCATCTTTGCCGCGGGCTATCTGGCGCGTCCGCTGGGCGGCATTGTCATGGCCCACTTCGGTGATTTGCTCGGGCGCAAGAAGATGTTCACCTTGAGCATTTTCATGATGGCCCTGCCTACCCTGATCATGGGCCTGCTGCCGACGTATGCACAGGTTGGCCTGTTGGCACCGATCCTGTTACTGCTGATGCGCGTGATTCAAGGCGCGGCCATTGGCGGCGAGGTGCCCGGTGCCTGGGTATTCGTCTCCGAGCACGTGCCGGCGCGCAACACCGGCTATGCCTGTGGCACGCTGACCGCTGGGTTGACCGCGGGTATTCTGCTGGGCTCGCTGGTGGCGACGCTCATCAACACCCTCTACAGCGCCGAACAGGTGGTTGATTACGCCTGGCGTATACCGTTCGTGCTGGGCGGTGTGTTCGGGTTGTTCTCGGTGTACCTGCGCCGCTGGCTGCATGAAACCCCGGTGTTCGCCGAAATGCAGCAGCGCAAAGCCCTGGCAGAAGAGTTGCCGCTGCGCGCGGTGCTGCGCGATCACCGTGGCCCAATCATCCTGTCGATGCTGCTGACCTGGGTGCTGTCTGCCGGCATCGTGGTGGTGATCCTGATGACCCCGGCGTTGCTGCAGAGCCTCTACCACGTCAGCCCCACCGACTCGCTCAAGGCCAACAGCCTGGCGATCGTACTGCTCAGCATTGGCTGCATCGGCGCTGGCAGCCTGGCCGACCGCTTCGGTGCTGGCCGGGTATTCGTGATCGGCAGCCTGCTGCTGCTGGCCAGTTCCTGGACCTTCTACCACAGCCTGCCGACCCGGCCGGACCTGCTGTTCCCGCTGTATGCCATCACCGGCTTGTGCGTGGGTGTGATCGGCGCTGTGCCCTATGTGATGGTCAAGGCGTTCCCGCCTGTGGTGCGGTTCAGTGGGTTGTCGTTTTCATACAACGTCGCTTACGCCATCTTCGGTGGGCTTACGCCCATGGTGGTGACTGCGCTGCTCAAAGTGAGCCCGATGGCGCCTGCTTACTATGTGGCAGGCCTGTGTGCCGTCGGGCTACTGGTGGGCTTGTACCTGCTCGCCAATAAGCGCTGATCTGCACCAAGGTTTCCGGCCTCTTCACGGTTGAGGCCGCCCCCCGAGTCTTGCAGCCACTGTAAGGCCCGGCAGGGGCGGCTTTAACCGTAAAGAGGCCGGATCTGTTTTCGATGATGGCCTTTCATCCATTTGTCACAATTAAGTCATATCGTATTCATGCGGCCTGCAGATACTGGGCCCCGTTCCATCCAACACCCCAATATTCCTGCTAGGAGCAAGGCATGAAACTGAAGCGTTTGATGGCGGCCCTCACCTTTGCCGCCGCTGGCGTTGCAACTGCCAACGCGGTAGCCGCTGTCGACCCTGCGATCCCGACCTACACCAAAACCACGGGTGTGTCGGGCAACCTCTCCAGCGTCGGTTCCGACACCCTGGCGAACCTCATGACCTTGTGGGCCGAGGCCTACAAGAAGGAATATCCGAACGTAAACATCCAGATTCAGGCTGCCGGTTCCTCGACCGCGCCACCAGCGCTGACTGAAGGCACCGCCAACCTCGGCCCGATGAGCCGTAAGATGAAGGACGTCGAGCTGCAGGCCTTCGAGCAGAAGTACGGCTACAAACCGACCGCGATCCCGGTCGCCGTCGACGCACTGGCGGTGTTCGTGCACAAAGACAACCCGATCAAAGGCCTGACCATGGCTCAGGTCGATGCCATTTTCTCCTCCACCCGCCTGTGCGGCGCCAAGGCCGACGTCAAGACCTGGGCCGACCTGGGCGTGACGGGTGATCTGGCTAACAAGCCGGTGCAGCTGTTCGGCCGCAACTCGGTGTCGGGCACCTATGGCTACTTCAAGGAAGAAGCCCTGTGCAAAGGCGACTTCAAGCCTAGCGTCAACGAGCAACCAGGTTCCGCTTCGGTGGTGCAGTCGATCAGCTCCTCGCTCAATGGCATCGGCTACTCGGGCATCGGCTACAAGACCGCCAGCGTCAAGACCGTGCCGCTGGCCAAGAAAGAAGGCGGCGAGTTCGTCGAAGACAACGAAACCAATGCCCTGAACGGTAAGTACCCGTTGTCGCGCTTCCTGTATGTCTACGTCAACAAGGCGCCGAACAAGCCGCTGGCTCCGTTGGAAGCTGAGTTCGTCAAGCTGGTGCTGTCGCAGGCCGGCCAGCAGGTGGTGGTCAAGGATGGCTACATCCCACTGCCGGCCAAAGTGGTCGACAAGACCTTGGCCGACCTGGGCCTGTCCCACACGGACAATGTTGCCAAGAAGTAAGTAATTGGGGTTGAGGCCGGCGCTGCTACCGGCCTCTTCCACGACTTCCCAGTCCGTTGCCAGGGTTCCTGAGCGGCGGGCTTTTTTGCGTCAACTCACTGTCATGTTTTTGTCATACAGGACCGCTAGGGTGTGCGCATGAACGATCTGGCCAATTCCACAATGACCCCGAACTCCCCGCCCGTGCGGATTGACTTCAATACGCCCGAGTTGCAACGCAAGCGCCGCATGCGCGCCCTCAAAGATCGCCTGACCCGTTGGTATGTTCTGGTAGGCGGGCTTGCTGTGTTGGCAGCCATTACGCTGATCTTTTTTTACTTGGCCTATGTAGTACTGCCGCTATTTCAGGGCGCCGAGCTGACAAGCAAAAAGGCCCTGACGCCGGCCTGGCTGCAGCAGGGTGCGGGCAAGCCGCTGATGATTGCCCTCGAAGAGCAGAACCTTGTGGGTATGCGCGTTTCGGACAAGGGGCAGGTCATCTTCTTCGACACCAAGAGCGGCAATGAGCTCAGTAGTGTCGACCTTCCGCTCGCCCCAGGCGCCCAGGTCACCTCGATCAGCGCCGACCAGCCGGGCAGCCCGCTGGTGGTGCTCGGTTTGTCCAATGGCCAGGCACTGGTATTCCACCACGCTTATAAAGTCACCTACCCGAACAACAAAAAGACCATCAGCCCCGCTATCGACTATCCGTATGGCCAGCAACCGTTGGTGCTCGATGACCAGGGCCGTGCGCTGGAACACGTGAGCGTCAACGTCAACGGCGATACGCTGATGCTGGCCGGCTCCACCGGTGCGCACCTGCAAGTGATCGAGCTGTCGCGCAGCGAAAACATGCTGACCGGCGAAACCACCACCGAGCAAAACCGCATTGAACTGCCGCAGATGACCGAAGCGGTGAAGAACATCTTCATCGATCCGCGCCAACAATGGCTGTACGTGATCAACGGCCGCGCCACTGCCGATGTCTTCAGCCTGCGGGACAAGAGCCTCAACGGCCGCTACAAGCTGTCCGAGAGCGGCGATACCGAAATCACCGCCGCTACCCAACTGGTTGGGGGGGTATCGCTGATCATAGGGGACTCCAAGGGCGGCCTGGCTCAGTGGTTCATGGCCCGCGACCCGGATGGTGAACAGCGCTTCAAGCAGATTCGTACCTTCCAGCTGGGTAAGGCAGCGATCGCTCAGATCGATGCCGAAGAGCGCCGCAAGGGTTTCATCGCTCTGGATGCCGACGGCAAGCTTGGCGTGTTCCACAGTACCGCGCACCGCACCTTGCTGGTCGAGCCGGTGGCCGAGGGTGCTGGCGTCCTGGCCCTTTCACCACGCGCCAACCGCATTGTCATCGAAGAAGGCGGCAAACTGCTGCCGTTGAGCCTGCGCAACCCGCACCCGGAAATCTCCTTCAGCGCCTTGTGGGGCAAAGTCTGGTATGAAAACTACGACGCACCCCAGTACGTTTGGCAGTCGACGGCGTCCAACACCGACTTCGAGCCCAAGCTGAGCCTCTCGCCTCTGACCTTCGGTACGCTCAAGGCAGCATTCTACGCGATGATCCTGGCGGCCCCGCTGGCCATTGCCGCCGCCATTTATACCGCCTACTTCATGGCCCCTGGCATGCGCCGCAAGGTCAAGCCGGTGATCGAACTGATGGAAGCGATGCCAACGGTGATCCTGGGCTTCTTCGCCGGGCTGTTCCTGGCCCCGTACCTGGAAGGCCACTTACCCGGCGTCTTCAGCCTGTTCCTGATCATGCCGCTGGGCATTCTGCTGACGGGCTTCGCCTGGAGCCGGCTGCCGGAGTCGATCCGCCTGCGTATCCCTGACGGCTGGGAAGCGGCGATCCTGATCCCGGTGATTCTGGCCATCGGCTGGTTCGCTCTGGCGGTCAGCCCATTGCTCGAAAGCTGGTTCTTCGGTGGTGACATGCGCCTGTGGATCACCAACACCCTGGGTATCCGCTATGACCAGCGCAACGCCCTGGTGGTCGGCATCGCCATGGGGTTCGCGGTCATCCCCAACATCTACTCGATCGCCGAAGACGCAGTGTTCAGCGTGCCACGCAGCCTCACCCTGGGCTCTCTGGCCCTGGGCGCGACGCCATGGCAGACCCTGACCCGCGTGGTGATACTCACCGCCAGCCCGGGCATTTTCTCGGCATTGATGATCGGCATGGGCCGGGCGGTGGGCGAGACCATGATCGTGCTGATGGCCACCGGCAACACCCCGGTGATGGAGCTGAACCTGTTCGAGGGCATGCGCACCCTGGCCGCCAACGTGGCTGTGGAAATGCCCGAGTCGGAGGTGGGCGGTAGCCACTACCGTGTGCTGTTCCTCGCCGCCCTCGTGCTGCTGATGTTCACCTTCGTCATGAACACCTTGGCCGAGCTGATTCGCCAGCGTCTGCGCAAGAAATACTCGTCGCTTTGATAGAAAGGTAGCGATCCGTGAAAAAGGATTCCCTCAAAGGCTGGTTCAAAAGCGGCGCCCCAGGCGTCTGGATCAGCGGTGGCGCAGTGGCCATGGCGGTGATCATGACCGTCGGCCTGCTGGCAGTGATCGCCGTGCGCGGCCTGGGCCACTTCTGGCCGGCCGACCTGATTCAGGCCACCTACAAGGTGCCCGGCCAGGCGGACCTGGTGGTTATCGGCGAGGTGGTGCAAAAGGAAGAAGTACCACGCGCACGCCTCAAAGGTGCCGGGTTGCCGGTGCCGGATGACGGCCCCGAGTTCCTGACGCGAGAGCTGATCAAGGTCGGTAACCGCGACCTCAACGGCAGCGACTTCACCTGGGTGGTGGGCGAGTGGTTGTCGGACCAGCAGCACCCAGCCGACCTGATCGCCCTTGAGCGCCGCGAGTGGGGCAACTTCTACGGCTACCTGGTGAGCGTCAAGCAAGACGGCCGCGTGGTGGCCCAAGGCCCGGGGGCGTGGAACAAGCTGCAGGCTCGTCTCAAACGCGCCAACCAGCTCAATAGCGAGCTGCAAACCCTCGAGAAGAAAGACATCGGTGCCATCAACCATGGCCTGGAGCGCCTGCGTCTGCAGGGGCGCAAGCTGGAACTGGACGGCAAGCTGGACGCCGCCGCTCAGGCCGACATGGACGCCGAGCGCGCCGAGCTCAATAGCCGCTACAAGGCCATCGAAGATCGCCTGCTCAGCCTGCACCAGGCGTTTGCCCGCGATAGCCTGGTGGCCCGTGACGGCAGTGGCCGAGAAATCGAGATCAATCTGAGCAAGGTAGTGCACGCCATCCAGCCCAACGGCATGTCGGTGTTGAGCAAGCTGGGTACTTACTTCGCCAAGGTGTGGGAGTTCCTCAGCGACGACCCGCGTGAAGCCAACACCGAAGGCGGGATCTTCCCGGCCATCTTCGGTACGGTGATGATGACCCTGATCATGGCCGTGATCGTCACGCCTTTCGGCGTACTGGCTGCTGTCTACCTGCGCGAGTACGCCCGGCAAGGCCCGGTGACCCGCTTGATCCGCATCGCCGTGAACAACCTGGCCGGTGTGCCGGCGATTGTCTACGGCGTGTTTGGCCTGGGCTTTTTCGTCTATGTGCTGGGTGGCTCTATCGACCGGTTGTTCTTCCCTGAAGCCCTGCCGGCACCAACCCTGGGTACTCCAGGCCTGCTCTGGGCTTCGCTGACCTTGGCACTGCTGGCCGTGCCAGTGGTGATCGTGGCCACCGAAGAGGGCCTGGCGCGGATTCCGCGTACCGTACGCGAAGGGTCCCTGGCCTTGGGTGCGACCAAGGCCGAAACCCTGTGGAAGATCGTTTTGCCGATGGCGAGCCCTGCCATGATGACCGGCATGATCCTCGCCGTGGCCCGCGCCGCCGGCGAGGTGGCGCCGCTGATGCTAGTGGGGGTGGTCAAGCTGGCACCTTCGCTGCCTCTGGACGGTAACTACCCGTACCTGCACCTGGACCAGAAGATCATGCACCTTGGCTTCCACATCTATGACGTCGGCTTCCAGAGCCCGAATGTGGAAGCGGCACGCCCACTGGTTTACGCCACTGCTTTGCTGCTGGTGCTGGTGATCGCCACGCTGAACCTGTCTGCCGTGTGGATCCGTAACCACCTGCGCGAGAAATACAAGGCGCTCGATAGCTAAGCCTGATGTGCAAGCGTGCCGCCTGCTAGCCAGGCGGCCCTGTGAAACGAATTGATAGCGTATGGAGTTGACCATGCAGCAAGAATCCCATACCCACGGCATCGATATGTCTGCCCTGGGCCGCGACAAGCAGAGCCTGCGCCTGGCCGAAGAAACCGTGGCCATCGAAGTCCCCGGCCTGAGCCTGTTCTATGGCGACAAACAAGCCCTGTTCGATGTGCAGATGAACATCCCCAAGCAGCGCGTGACCGCCTTCATCGGCCCGTCCGGCTGCGGCAAGTCGACCTTGCTGCGTACCTTCAACCGCATGAACGACCTGGTCGACGGTTGCCGCGTGGAAGGCGCGATCAATTTGTACGGCAACAACATCTATCGCAAGGGCGAAGACGTGGCTGAGTTGCGTCGCAGAGTCGGCATGGTGTTCCAGAAGCCCAACCCATTCCCCAAGACCATCTACGAGAACGTGGTCTACGGCCTGCGCATCCAGGGCATCAACAAAAAGCGTGTGCTCGATGAAGCCGTGGAGTGGGCATTGAAGGGTGCTGCGCTGTGGGACGAGGTCAAGGACCGCCTGCATGAGTCTGCCCTGGGCCTGTCCGGTGGCCAGCAGCAGCGCCTGGTGATTGCTCGTACCATCGCCGTGGAGCCAGAAGTGCTGCTGCTCGACGAACCCTGCTCGGCCCTGGACCCGATCTCGACGCTCAAAGTCGAAGAGCTGATCTACGAGCTCAAAGCCAAATACACCATCGTCATCGTGACCCACAACATGCAGCAGGCGGCCCGGGTTTCGGACTACACAGCGTTCATGTACATGGGCAAGCTGATCGAATTCGGAGACACCGACACGTTGTTCACCAACCCTGCGAAAAAGCAGACCGAGGACTACATTACCGGTCGTTACGGCTGATTCAGTCCAGATGACTACGTGGCATCTGTTGGAGCGGATTCACTTGCCAAGCAGGCGGCCTGACACCGGCTTTGCCGGCGATCGCAGGTGAGCTGCTCCGACGGGGCCCGATACGAACCACTTGAAGCTTGCAGCTGCTTCGCGGAGCGAAACGATGATCAACAAAGAAAGCCTGACGCACCATATTTCCCAGCAGTTCAACGCCGAACTGGAAGAGGTGCGCAGCCACCTGCTGGCCATGGGTGGCCTGGTCGAAAAGCAGGTGAACGATGCCGTTACCGCGCTGATCGAGGCGGACTCGGGCCTGGCCCAGCAGGTGCGAGAAGTCGATGAACAGATCAACCAGATGGAGCGCAACATCGACGAAGAGTGCCTGCGCATCCTCGCCCGTCGCCAGCCTGCGGCCTCCGACCTGCGGCTGATCATCAGCATCTCCAAGTCGGTGATCGACCTCGAGCGCATTGGTGACGAGTCGACCAAGATCGCCCGCCGCGCCATCCAACTGTGTGAGGAGGGCGAGTCGCCCCGTGGCTACGTTGAAGTGCGACACATTGGCGATCAGGTACGCAACATGGTGCGCGATGCCTTGGATGCCTTCGCTCGCTTCGACGCCGACCTTGCGCTGGCGGTGGCCCAGTACGACAAGACCATCGACCGTGAGTACAAGACCGCGCTGCGTGAGTTGGTCACCTACATGATGGAAGACCCTCGTTCTATCTCCCGTGTGCTGAGTGTGATCTGGGTGCTGCGCTCGCTGGAGCGGATCGGCGACCATGCGCGCAACATCTCCGAGCTGGTGATCTACCTGGTACGCGGCACCGACGTGCGCCACATGGGCCTTAAGCGCATGAAGGCAGAGGTCGAAGGTAACGCAGGTGAAGCGGGTGAAAACGCTAATGTTCTGGGCAAAGCTGACGATAACTAAAGTTGCTCGTGAGCATCGACGCCCGGCCTGTGCCGGGCGTTTTCGTTGATGGCAGAGCAAAACGGCAGGCACCCGCGAACGATGCGAAGAAGTCCCGGCGTGACCAAGAGTTGGCAAGTGGCCACCATTGCGCGGTAGGCTAGTCGGGTTCAAGAGGAGTATCGATGAGTAAAGTCAATGTGCTGGTCGTGGACGACGCACCGTTCATTCGTGACCTGGTCAGAAAGTGCCTGCGCAATGCCTTCCCTGGCATGGTCATCGAAGATGCGGTCAATGGTCGCAAGGCCATGGCCATGCTCGGCAAGGAGTCGTTCGACCTGGTGCTGTGCGATTGGGAGATGCCAGAAATGTCCGGCCTGGAGCTGCTGACCTGGTGCCGTCAACAGCCGCAGATGAAGGATTTGCAGTTCATCATGGTTACCAGCCGTGGTGACAAGGAGAACGTGATCCAGGCCATTCAGGCAGGTGTTTCCGACTTCGTCGGCAAGCCGTTCACCAACGAGCAGTTGCTGACCAAGGTGAAAAAAGCCCTGACCAAGATCGGCAAGTTGGAAAGCTTGATTGCTGGTGGGCCGGCACGGGTGAATTCTGCATTCGCCAACGATTCGCTCAATGCGTTGACCAGCGGCAAGCCGGAAGCCGCCAGGATGGCGGCGCCCGCAGCGGCGCCGGCAAAGCCATTGCTCAACCCGCCCAAGCCTCAGACCGCAGCGGCCGCGGCTCAAACCGGGCGTGGGCAGGGCCAACTGCGTTTGTCCAGCGGCACTCAGCCTTGCGTGATTAAAGCATTGAGCCTCAAAGAGGCGCTGTTGGTGGTGCGCCGTAGTGCAGCGCTGCCACAGGTGCTCGAGGGTGCGGTACTTGACCTGGAACAGGGTGAAAACGCCGAAGTGGCTCGCCTGAACGGCTATCTGCACGCCATCGCGGCCTTGGAGCCCAAGCCTGAGAGTGACTGGCTGCAGTTGACCTTCAAGTTCGTCGACCAGGATGCGCAGAAGCTCGACTACCTCTCGCGGCTGATCGCCCGCGGCACCCAGCAGAAGCATTTCACCCCCGGCGCCTGACCTGCTGTTGGAGCGGCAACGCCGCTCCAAAGGGGCGTTCCGACCAGTTGCACGGCTGCCGTGCAATGGCGCTGCTAGTCTTCGACAGATAGTCACTGTCAAAAAGCCACTATCATGCCAGCCGTCGCCCGCTTGCTGTTGTTGTGTGCCTTGCTGTCGGCCTCGGCGTCCAGCTTGGGTGTGACGGTCTACAAGAGCGTCGATGATGCCGGTGTGGTGTCATATTCCGAGCGCTACAGCCCTGGCGCCAAAACCTTCGAACTTGGCGAGCCGATCCTCGACCAGATCGAGGGCAAGCTGCGCCTGCAGGCCGAAACCTTCCCCGGCGGGGTGCGTTTCATGGTGCGCAACGAGTCGTACGTGCCCATGCAGGTGGAGCTGTACATCGACAAACTGAACAACGCCTTCGGCGGCAACCAGCCGCGCCATGTCCGCATGGTGGTAGGGCCACGTTCGAGCAAGGTGCTCAGTTCTGTGCTGGCAGCGCCTAGTGGCCAACTGCAGTATGCCACCCGCTTTCAGTACGCCATGGGCGACCCGGCCCCGCGTTCACTGGCCTACCGCTACCCGTTCCCCTGGAAGGGTGGGCCTTTTCGCCTGACACAGGGGCCTAACGGCCGCTTTAGCCACTTCGGGCCGAAAAGCCGCTACGCCATGGACATTGCCATGCCCGAAGGCACGCCAATCATTGCCGCGCGCGGCGGTATGGTGGTGAAGGTGGAGAATGGCCAGAGTGGCCGGGGCACCAATCCAGGGGGCAATTTTGTGCGCATCTTGCACCCTGACGGCACCATGGGCGTCTACCTGCACCTGATGCAAGGGTCAGTGAAAGTGCGTGAAGGGCAGCAGGTCGTGGTCGGGCAGGCCCTGGCCAAGTCTGGCAATACCGGTAATAGCACCGGGCCCCACCTGCATTTCGTGGTGCAACGCAATGTGGGGCTGGCGCTGGAGTCGATACCGTTTCAGTTCGACCGTCCGCTTGGCGGGTTGCCGGACTTCACGGCCGGCAACCCGTGAGTACTCTTGCTAGAATGTGATTTATAAGCTACAAGTTGCCCATGAAGAGTATCAAGCAGACAGCCACCTACAGGAATTGGGAGCGCAAGCTACGGGACAAGCAGGCTAGGGCAATAATTGCTGCACGCGTTTTTCGCTTGGCGCATGGTTTGCTTGGTGATGTCCAGCCAGTGGGTCAAGGTATCAGCGAACTGCGTATCCATCACGGCCCCGGTTACCGTATCTATTATCAGCAACGCGGTAATCAGTTGGTACTGTTGTTATGTGGTGGGAACAAGAGCAGCCAGTCGCGAGATATCGAGACAGCGAAATCACTGGCCAGCCAGTGGAGTGATGATGAATGAAAGAACAGTTTTATGATTACGACCCAGCCGAAGCGCTGACCGATGCAGAGTCCATCGCCATATTCATGGAGGATGCGTTTGAGACGGGTGACGCGGCGTACATTGCGCAGGCCCTCGGTGTAGTGGCCCGCGCTAAGGGTATGACCACTATTGCCACTGAGGCGGGTGTTTCCCGGGAGCATCTGTATCGGTCGTTCTCGGAGAAAGGTAACCCTACGCTCAAGACGATGTTGGCTGTGATGCGGGCGGTTGGTCTTGACTTGACCTCCCGCAGACACAGCAAACCGGCGCAGTGATACGAATAAACCAGCGGGGCCATCGAGCGGCCCCGCAAGTCAATCCAGCTTGAGCACCTTGGCCAGGACAATCTTGGGCCCTTTCATCTTCTTGATGATGATGCGCAGGCCTTCGACCTCCAGCACTTCCTCTTCCTCAGGCACGCGCTTGAGGGTCTCGTAGACCAGGCCGGCGAGGGTTTCCGCCTCGATGTGGTCAAGGTCGACACCGAGCAGGCGCTCGACCTTGAACAGTGGCGTATCGCCGCGCACCAGCAACTTGCCTGGCTGATAGGCGAGGATGCCGCGTTCGGTCTTGCGGTGTTCGTCCTGAATGTCGCCCACCAGCACTTCCAGCACGTCTTCCATGGTCAGGTAGCCGATCACCTTGCCGTCGGCTTCCTCCACCAGCACGAAGTGCGCGCCGCCCTTACGGAACTGCTCCAGCAACTGCGACAGCGGCATATGCCGTGATACGCGCTCAAGCGGGCGGGCCAGGTCTTCAAGGTCGATGGTTTCGGGCAGGTGTTCGAGCTCGGCCAGCTCCAGCAGCAGGTCCTTGATATGCAGCAGACCCGTGAACTCCTCACGCGCGGCGTCGTACACCGGGTAGCGGCTGAACTTGTGCCGGCGCACCAGGGCGAGGATCTCTTTGAGCGGCGCATGGGCGTCGATGATGACCATGTCCTCACGGGAATTGGCCCAGTCCACCACTTCCAGTTCGCCCATTTCCACGGCAGAGGCGAGCACCCGCATGCCTTGGTCGCTTGGGTCCTGGCCACGGCTGGAATGCAGGATCAGCTTGAGCTCTTCACGGCTGTAGTGGTGCTCGTGGTGCGGGCCGGGCTCACCTTGGCCTGCGATGCGCAGGATGGTATTGGCGCTGGCGTTGAGCAGGTAGATGGCCGGGTACATGGCCCAGTAGAACAGGTACAGCGGCACTGCCGTCCACAGCGACAGCAGTTCGGGCTTGCGGATGGCCCACGACTTGGGCGCCAGCTCGCCGACCACGATGTGCAGGTACGAAATAACGAAGAACGCGACGAAGAACGACACCGCCTTGACCACTTCGGCGCTGTCCACGCCCAGGTAGGCTAGCAATGGCTCGAGCAGGTGGGCGAAAGCGGGTTCACCGACCCAGCCCAGGCCCAGCGAGGCCAGGGTGATGCCTAGCTGGCAGGCCGAGAGGTAGGCGTCGAGCTGGTTGTGAACTTTGCGCAGAATGCTGCCGCGCCAGCCATGCAGTTCAGCGATGGACTCCACGCGGGTAGCGCGCAGTTTGACCATGGCGAACTCGGCAGCAACGAAGAAGCCGTTGAGCAGTACCAGCAGGAAGGCAAAGAAAATCATGCCGAAATCGGCGAATAACGAGGCGAGGCTGAAACCAGGGGAAGGGTCCATGATGGAGTTTTTACGGGGTCCGTCTTAGCAGTGGGGAGAAAAAAAGTGCCAGCTCTTGCTGGCACAGGGGGTTCAATGTAGCCGCTGGGGCTCTAAAAGCAAAGGGCTGCCAGATCGGCTCAACGCTTCAACTTTCGCGGCTGGCCAACTGAGCCGTAGAAAAATGGCAGGTGAATGTGCTGCCGTGGCCCGGAACGCTGCTGATTTCCAGTTTGCCTCGATGGCGCATCAGCACGTGTTTGACGATCGCCAGCCCAAGCCCGGTCCCGCCGGTATTGGATGCGCGGCTGGAGTCGACCCGGTAGAAGCGTTCAGTCAGGCGCGGCAGGTGCTTGGCGTCGATACCCACCCCAGAGTCCTGCACCGAAAGGTGCGCGCCCTGATCGTCGCCCCACCAGCGAATGCGAATGCTGCCTTCGTCCTGGGTGTACTTGACCGCGTTGAACACCAAGTTGGAGAAGGCGCTGCGCAGCTCTGACTCGCTACCTTTCAAACGCAAGCCTGGTGCCGCCTCAAGGGTGATTTTCTGATTGCGTGGGCCAGACAGCGCTTGGGCATCGTGCTTGATCGCGGTGAGCAGCGCGTCGACCGCCACCGGCTGGTTGTCCGACGGGTAATCGGTGGCTTCCAACTTCGCCAGCAAAAGAAGGTCGTTGAGCAGCGTCTGCATGCGTGAGCCTTGCTGGGACATCTGCTGTAATGCCCTGGCCCAGCGCGGATTCACATCTTCGACGTTATCCAGCAGGGTTTCCAGGTAACCGGTAATCACCGTCAGCGGTGTGCGCAGTTCGTGGGATACGTTGGCGACGAAATCCTTGCGCATTTGTTCGAGCTGGTGAATACGGGTGACGTCGCGCACCAGCATCAGATGCTCATTGTTGCCGTAACGGGTGATATGTAGCTGCACGCGCATGCGGTCATTGATCGGGGAGGGGATTTCCAGCGGTTCGGCGTAATTCTCTGCCTCGAAGTATTCCTTGAAACGCGGGTGCCGTACCAAGTTGGTCACCGGCTGGCCACCGTCCTGGGGGGTCTTGAAGCCGAGCAGCGTCTCTGCTGCGCGGTTCCACCACTCCAGGTTGCCATCGCTGTCGAGCATGATCACCGCGTCGCGCAGGGCGGCAGTGGACTCCTGCACCCGGTCGATCACCGCCTGCAAGCGCCCGCGCACCCGCTGGTCGCGGCGTTGCAGGTGGTAGATGCTGTCGAACACCTCGCCCCAAAGCCCGTAACCATCCGGTGGTGCCTCGTCGGGTTGGTGATTGCGTAGCCAGTCGTGCAGGCGCAACAGCTGCTTGAGGGTCCAACCCAGGTAGAGTGCCAGGCCGATGGCCAGGCTCCAGCCGTAATAGCCGCTGACCAGGCCACCGATCAGGCAGACGCTGATCAGCAGCAGCAGGTGGCGAATCAGGGTGGCGTGCCAGTTCTGGTTCAATTGACGGTCCTTGTACAGCGGCTTGCGGCTTGGTGCTGGTAGGCTCGATCAGCTTTTGGTCGAGAAGCGGTAGCCAGTGCCCCGGACGGTTTGTACCAGATTTTCGTAAGCCTCACCCAACGCCTTGCGCAGGCGACGGATATGTACGTCGACGGTGCGCTCCTCGACATACACGTTACCGCCCCACACTTGATCCAGCAGCTGGCCACGGGTGTAGGCACGCTCCTGGTGAGTCATGAAGAACTGCAGCAAGCGATATTCGGTCGGGCCCATCTCGGCCGGCTTGCCGTCGATGGTCACGCGGTGGCTGATCGGGTCGAGCAGCAGGCCACCGACTTCGATCGGCGCTTCACTGTCGCTTGGGCCGGTGCGTCGCAGCACGGCCTTGAGCCGAGCAACCAGCTCCCGTGGGGAGAATGGTTTGGTGATGTAGTCGTCGGCACCCACTTCCAGGCCCTGGATCTTGTTGTCTTCCTCGCCCTTGGCAGTAAGCATGATGATCGGGATGTCACCGGTGAGCTCGTCGCGCTTGAGGCGGCGTGCCAGTTCGATGCCAGACGTGCCGGGCAGCATCCAGTCGAGCAGGATCAGGTCAGGCTTGCGGTCGACGATGATCGCGTGGGCCTGCTGGGAGTTTTCCGCCTCAAGGCAGTCATAGCCGGCCATTTCCAATGCAACGGCGATCATCTCGCGAATAGGCGCTTCGTCGTCGACGATCAGAATGTTTCTGCCAACCATGCTTAAAACCTCTCCCAGGATTCGTGTCTTGGCCCGCATTAGATAACGGAATTATTGCAGCTGTGTGACAGGGCGTTGGCCGTTCTGGCGACATTGCATGACTGCGCTAGGCTTCACAGGGCCGCCAAGGCGGTAAACAGGCTGCACTCTACCCCCCGAATTCACGGTGATTCCAATGACACGACATACGCTGAGCTGGATGGCCCTTTTCGCTGCAATCGCATTGCCGGGGGTGGCGTCTGCCCAACCTGCCATGGAGAAAGACGGCATGTTGGTCGACCACAAAGGCATGACCTTGTACACCTTCGCCAAAGATGCCGACGGCAAGTCGATGTGCAATGGCGACTGCGCGATGAACTGGCCTCCCCTGATGGCCGGGATGGACGAGAAGGCCGAAGGCAAATGGACGCAGATCAAGCGTGACGACGGCAAGATGCAATGGGCCTACGATGGCAAGCCGCTCTATACCTTCGTAAAGGACAAGAAAGCCGGAGACATGACCGGTGATGGCATGAAGGACGTCTGGCACGTTGCCAAGCCCTGAGAGCACCGCCTAACCCTGTCTCAGCCCTGAGAGACGGCTTTAGCCGCGAAGTACGCAATGCGGTGCACCGCATCGGCTGCGCCGGTGTGGGCGGCTAGAGCTGCTCTGGGAAGCATGCGCAAGCTTTCAGATGACCTCAACCCTGTAGCAGCGGCTTTAGCCGCGAATCTGGGTAGCTAGCGTAGTGCGTAATCCAGCACCACCCCGATGAACACCAGCAACCCCGCCCAATGATTGTGCAGAAATGCCTTGAAGCACGATTCCCGGTCCCGCTTGCGCGTCGACCAGTGCTCCCATGCAAAGCACGCCGCTGCGCCGAGCAAGCCCAGGTGGAACCAACCACCGAGCTCGAAGCGGCTGCCGGCCAGCAGCAAGCAGCCCAATGATAAAAGCTGCAAGGTCAGGATGATCGTGCGATCCGCGTCGCCGAACAGGATTGCGGTCGACTTCACCCCGATCTTCAGGTCGTCGTCGCGGTCGACCATGGCATAGTAAGTGTCGTAGCCCACGGTCCACAGCAAGTTGGCGATGTACAACAGCCAGGCACTGGCCGGCAACTCGCCTCCGGCTGCGGTGAAGGCCATGGGGATGCCCCACGAGTAGGCCGCACCCAGCACTACCTGGGGGTAGTAGGTGTAGCGCTTCATGAACGGGTAACTAAAGGCAAGGGCCACGGCGCCGAAGGACAGCCACACGGTGCGGCTATTGGTGCACAGCACCAGCAGAAAACTCACACCCACCAGAATCGCGAACAGAGCCAATGCCTCGCGCGGCTTGACCCGGCCACTGGCAAGCGGGCGATCGGCGGTGCGCTTGACGTGGCCATCGACCTTGCGGTCGGCGAAATCGTTGATGCAGCAACCGGCAGCGCGCATCAGCACCACGCCCAGGCCGAATATCAGCACGTTGCTCAGGGTGGGCGAGCCTTGCCCGGCGATCCATACCGCAGTCAGGGTCGGCCACAACAGCAGGTAGATACCGATCGGCCGGTCCATGCGGCTAAGCTGGACGAAGTCCCAGG
Source organism: Pseudomonas sp. KCJK9000 (assembly GCF_046230725.1). Lineage (NCBI taxonomy): Bacteria > Pseudomonadati > Pseudomonadota > Gammaproteobacteria > Pseudomonadales > Pseudomonadaceae > Pseudomonas > Pseudomonas sp. KCJK9000. The sequence goes on from NZ_JBJJLN010000004.1 coordinate 124,825, forward strand.
CCCTTGGATGCAGGCGGTTGAGTGATTTGAGCAAGTGCAGGTACATCAGCGGTTTTCCTCCTTGGCCGCTTGCCACAGGGCAGGCAGAAACACCTCGGCCACCAGCAGCTCCAGGCCGTCACGTGCGAAGCGTGAGCGGCGACCCCATAACCCCTCCTGCCGGACATCGGCTGGCAGCCAGGTATGTGGATAGCGGCACACCTCGATGGGATGGCGGATGAACGCCTGATCGCAGAAGAGTATCTCGCCCAGTGAACGGCTACCCAGCGTTTCCAGGTCCAGGCCACCGCTTTCCAGGGCGCTGCGGCTGGCCACGCTGCGGGCGAACACCCACGGCTGGCCATGCCCGCGCAGAAACACCTCGCGCACCCAGCCTTCGGCGCCTGGGGCGATGTTCAGGGCCAGGCATTCGTCTTCGCGCAGCGGTTGCCAGCCTTCGAACAGGGGGGTGACACTGAAGTGGTCCAGGGAAAGCCGGATCAGACGGCGAGTCAAGGAGCCTTCGTCGAACAGCCAGTCCAGGGTTGGCCGGTCGATGTCAGTGGCCAGCTGTGAATACGCCAGCCACGCGACAGCGGCTGCTTGCGGGGATTCGTACGACACGTCGGTATGCTTGATGACAGCCAGAGAGGCGGCGAGCTTAGCATGATTGCCCTGACTGCTTGCATAATGCCGGCCTACAACAAAACCTTCGCGACACCGAGGAAAAACCTGATGAAAAAGTGGCAATGTATCGTCTGTGGCCTGATCTATGACGAAGCCGAGGGTTGGCCGGACGACGGCATCCCGGCGGGCACCCGCTGGGAGGACGTGCCGGCAGACTGGTTGTGCCCTGACTGCGGTGTGGGCAAAAGCGATTTCGAAATGATCTCCATCGGCTGAGAAAGGAAACTGCGCCATGACGTCCCCCGTGGTAATCATCGGTACCGGACTGGCCGGCTACAACCTGGCCCGTGAATTTCGCAAGCTCGATGGCGACACGCCGTTGCTGCTGATTACCGCCGACGATGGTCGCTCCTATTCCAAACCCATGCTTTCCACAGGCTTCGCCAAGCAAAAGGACGCCGATGGCCTGTGCATGGCCGAGCCTGGGGCCATGGCCGAGCAACTGAAAGCCGAAGTCCGCACTCACACCCGTATCAGCGGGATCGATCCGGGTCATAAGCGCGTTTGGGTTGGTGAAGAGGCCATCGTCTATCGCGATCTGGTGTTGGCCTGGGGAGCCCAGACCGTGCAGGTGCCGATTGCAGGCGAGGCTGGCGATCGCGTGTTCCCGATCAATGACCTGGAGGATTACGCACGCTTTCGTGCCGCCGCCAAGGGCAGGCAGCGCGTGCTGATCCTCGGTGCGGGCCTGATTGGCTGCGAATTTGCCAACGACATGCGCTTGGGTGGCTTCGAGGTGGACGTGGTAGCACCTTGCGAGCAAATCATGCCGACCTTGCTGCATCCGGCTGCTGCTTCGGCCGTGCAGGCCGGTTTGCAGGGCTTGGGCGTGCGCTTTCACCTGGGGCCGGTGCTCAACCGTCTGGAGCAGGCTGGCGACAACTTGCAGGCGCATTTGTCCGACGGGCAGGTGATCCCTTGCGACTTGGTGGTTTCGGCCATTGGCCTACGCCCACGCATCGACCTTGCCGCAGCAGCGGGCCTTCAAACCAACCGTGGCGTGGTGGTGGACCGCGAGCTGCGCACCTCGCACAGCAATATCTTCGCCCTCGGCGACTGCGCTGAAGTGGACGGCATCAACTTGCTGTACGTCATGCCATTGATGGCCTGCGCCCGCGCTTTGGCCCAAACCCTTGCCGGTAACCCGACGGCGGTCGTCTATGGGCCTATGCCAATAACCGTGAAGACTCCAGCTTGCCCCTTGGTGGTGTCGCCGCCGCCTGCGGGGCGTGATGGGAATTGGCTGGTCGAAGGGCAGGGCAGCGACCTGAAAGTGCTCTGTCGCGCCCCTGACGGCGAATTGCTCGGCTACGCCCTGACCGGCAGCGCAGTCATGGAAAAACTTGCGCTGAATCGGTTGCTGCCTCCCGTGATGGCGTGAATGACGGGCGTTCTGTCGGATTTATCCTGTTGATCCCAGCACAATGGCCGCCCCGATACTGGCGCGGCCTTGGCCGGCATGCCATTCTCAGTTGCGTCTGCCGCAGGTTAGAGCCTGCGGTGCCTTGAACGCTGCTCCAATGGCAGCACGGCATAACAACAAGAAATTCCGTCAAAGAGGCTTCACTATGCGTAAACCAGAACTCGCCGCTGTCATTGCTGAAAAAGCCGACCTGACCAAGGAAAAGGCCAACCAGGTGCTGAACGCCATTCTCGACAGCATTACCGGTGCCTTAGACAAGGACACGGTCACCCTTGTCGGTTTCGGTACTTTTGAAAAACGTCACCGTGGCGCCCGCACTGGCAAGAACCCGCAAACCGGTGAACCGGTGAAGATCAAGGCCAGTAATACCGTTGCTTTCAAGCCTGGGAAAAACCTGCGCGACAGCGTTAATGCCCCCGCCAAGCCTGCCAAGCCTGCCAAGAAAAAGTGACTTTCGGCTGACCGTGCGTTGACCAGACGGGCGCCCAACGGCGCCCGTCATGCGTTCTCAGGGCTGATTGTTTCGAAATTGCATAATTGGTTCAGGAAAAGGATAGACTGCGCGCTTCAGTCATTTTTGAATCGAGGCGCGTTGATGAAGTTTCGCTTTCTTCTCTGGGCCATGGGGCTGTTGATGGCCAGGGCCAGCCGCAACAACCCAGCGTTTCAGCAGCAACTCAAGGGCAAGGACCTGGTATTCCAGATGCAGACGCTGGACGGCAAAGTAGCGCGGCACTTCATCGTCAGCGGCGAGCGTATCAGCAGCAAGGGTGGCAGCTACCCCCAGCCAGCCTTCGCCATCGCCTTCAAGGACGCAGCCTACGGCTTTGCCACTATGCAGGCCGGTAACAAACAGCTCGCGTTCATGCAGGGCATTCAAGACAAGAACATCCAGATCAAGGGCAATCCGGCGCTGGTGATGTGGTTTCAAGGGCTGATGAAATACCTGAAACCTAAGAAAAGCTGATCAACGACGACCTCGTACTCGGTGGAGCAACCTTGGTGGGCTACCCGCGATTGCGCCTGTGTTCGATCACAGTCCTCGCGGCTAAACCCACTCCAAAGGCGCCTGAGATGCCATCAGTGCGGAGCGTTGAGCTGCGAAGCCAGATCTCGTAGCAAAGCCTCAGCTTCAAGCACTTTGTTCACCACGTCGTCGGCCTTTTCCCGGCTAATGCCCAGGCGACTGAGCAGCTCATCCGGGATCTGTTCTTGCGGCCCCGAGCCTATACCGCGGGCACGCAACAGGCGGGTCGCCAGGCATACCAGGTTCGGATAGGCCGAGAACTCGCCGTCATAGGCCGGATCATGCTGAAACCGCAGCGCGGTGGACAGTTCTTCAGGCATGTCCCACAGCTTCATCAGCCAGGCGCCGATCTGCTCGCGGCTGATTCCCAGCAGATGCTGTTCCACGAAGGTGTGGTTCAGGTGAGGGTTGACCTCCAAATGCCGGCAAATCAGCGAGAAATGTGGCGGAAAGACGTGCGCCAGCAATAAATAGCCGAAGTTGTGCAGCAGCCCGGCGAGGTAGGTCAGGCCAGCCTCAGGGCGTTCGGCGCGGGGCATCGCACGGGTCAGGCCTTCGATGATGGCAGCGGTGTAGATCGACTGCTGCCAGTATGGCGTGGCCTGCTGCGGGTTGTCCTTGGGCAGGCTCAGGGTCTTGCCCAGAGCAAGGCCCAAGGCCAGGTTGATCACCAGGTCGAAACCCAGCACGCGGACGATGGCGTCCTCCACAGAGCGGATTTTGCCCGGCGACGCGTAGTAGGGCGAAGCGGCCCAGCTGACCACCTGGGCGGCCAGGGCTGGGTCGGTTTCAACTACACCGGTGATGTCGTCGATGCTGGCGTTAGGGTCGACCCGCAGTTTGATGATCTTTTGCGCGGTATCGGCCAATGGCGGGATTTCGATGGTTTCTTCCAGGCGCTTCTGAATGCGCCGGGCAGTGAATGCCTGGACAGCCTGGGTGATTTCCTTTGGGTCGTCATCCGGGCGGTCGAGGTTGGGGCGAATGTCGCGCACAGGTTGACCGAAGCTGCCGGCGCTAGCCTTGGCGAGCATTCGCTTGTAGTCGTCACGATGAATTTTCAGCAGCAAACCGGCTTCACCGGATTGAATCAGCAGGTATTGGGCGTCGAGCAATTTGCCTTCGTACAAGCACGGCGAGCTGGTCAGCGCTGGGATGGCCGGCAGAGCCTTGAGCTGGTGTTTGTCCAGCATCTGCTTCAGGCGCGGCACGGGTACGGCCTTGAGTTTACGGCCTGTCAACTCTTCAAGACGGTTGAGGTCCAGCAGCTTGCTATGGGGGAACAGCACCAGCAATGCACCGATCTCGTCATCAAGAAGAATCGCCTGCACCCGAGACTCGGCCGGCAGCTCAGAGTGCTCAGGCACCTCTTCGAAGCCCACGCGAAGTTTTTCGAGCAACAGCCGGATAACAGACGGTGCGTGTGGGGTTGCGGTGTCCAAGGCAACTTCAGTCATGGTCTGTATCCACAATTTCTTTTAAACGCGAAGTATAACCAGTCTGGTGGCAAGACTGGATCCATTCTGGGACTGTCGTCACACTTGGCCATATTGCTGGCCATGGCGCAGCCATCGATCGAGCAACGGGCTGACATGGTCCGGCCAGCGAGCCAGCAGGGCTTGAGCCGCGTCGCGTACCGCAGGGAGCAGGTCGGCATCGCGCATCAGATCGGCTACCTTGAACTGCAACAGCCCAGTCTGGCGCGTGCCCAGCATCTCGCCGGGGCCCCGCAACTCCAGGTCTTTCTCGGCGATGATGAAGCCGTCGTTGGTTTCGCGCATGATGCCCAGGCGTTCCCGCCCGATCTGTGACAGCGGTGGGTGGTAAAGCAACACACAGTGGCTGACCGCGCTGCCCCGGCCAACCCGGCCGCGCAGCTGGTGCAACTGAGCCAGGCCCAGGCGCTCGGGGTTCTCGATGATCATCAGGCTGGCATTGGGTACGTCGACGCCGACCTCGATCACCGTGGTGGCCACCAGCAATTGCAGTTCACCCTGTTTGAACTGCGCCATGACCTCGGCCTTTTCGGCAGGTTTCATGCGGCCGTGAATCAGGCCCACGCGCAATTCGCCCAGTGCACTGCCCAGCTCTTCGAAGGTGCTCTCGGCTGCCTGGCAGGTGAGCTCCTCGGACTCTTCGATCAAGGTACACACCCAGTAGGCCTGGCGGCCCTCGGCGCAGGCAGCGCGGACCCGCTCGACCACCTCGAAGCGGCGGCTATCGGCGACCAGCACGGTGTTGACGGGCGTGCGCCCTGGCGGCAGCTCGTCGAGGACCGAGGTGTCGAGGTCGGCGTAGGCGCTCATGGCCAAGGTGCGGGGGATCGGCGTTGCGGTCATGATCAGCTGGTGCGGGCACAGTTCGCCAGCCACGCCTTTCTTGCGCAGGGCCAAGCGTTGCTGCACACCGAAGCGGTGCTGCTCGTCGATGATCGCCAGCGCCAGGTGCTTGAAGCGTACTTCTTCCTGAAACAGTGCGTGGGTGCCAACTACCATTGGCGCACCTCCGGCAATCTGCTCCAAGGCGCTGGCGCGGGCCTTGCCCTTGAGCTTGCCGGCCAGCCAGGCCACTTCGATGCCTAGCGGCTCCAGCCAGCGCTTGAAAGTGATGTAGTGCTGCTCGGCAAGGATTTCTGTAGGTGCCATCAGCGCCACCTGATAGCCGGCTTCCAGGGCCTGCAGTGCGGCAAGGGCAGCAACTACGGTCTTGCCGGCGCCGACATCGCCTTGCACCAGGCGCAACATGGGCTCGTGCTGGCTCAGGTCGTAGGCAATTTCTTTGGCCACTCGGTGCTGCGCTCCGGTCGGCTGAAAGCCCAGGTTGGCCAGGTATTGCGCCTGCAGGCGTTTGGCCGGGGGCAGCACTGGTGCACGCAGGCAGCGCAGGCTTTCGCGAAGGCGTTGCTGCGATAACTGATGGGTCAGCAGTTCTTCGAAAGCCAGGCGGTGTTGGGCCCAGTGCTGGCCTTCGGCGAGCTCGTCAAGATCGGCGTCTGCCGGTGGGTTGTGCAGGTAGCGGATGGCATCGTCCAGTGGCGCCAGGTGGTAGTCGCGGGCCAACTCATCGGGCAGCCAATCGGGCAGGCTGCGCGGGCCGAGCATGGCCAGGCTCTGCTGGCAAAGCACCCGCAGGCGTTGCTGGGTAAGGCCTTCGGTGGAAGGGTAGATCGGTGTCAGGGTCTGCTCGACCGGTGGCGGTGGCTCGTCGCCGTTGAGCGCTCGGTATTCGGGGTGGTAAATCTCAAGGCCCGAGGCGCCAGGGCGAGCTTCCCCATAGCAGCGCAGATGGGTACCGCGCTTGAGGCCTTCTTTCTGCGCATTACTGAAGTGATAGAAGCGCAGGCTCAGCACACCGGTACCGTCACCCAAGCGCACCACCAGGCTGCGGCGCTTGCCCATGGTCACGTCAGCGCCGCTGACCACGCCCTCGATCACTGCGTCCTGGCCAGGCCGCAGTTGGCCGATGGGCACCACGCGGGTGCGGTCCTGGTAACGCAGGGGTAGGTGGAACAGCACATCCTGAAGGTTTTCCAGGCCCACCTTGGCGAGCTTTTCCGCCATGGCATCGCCTACGCCCTTGAGCGCCGTGACCGGGACCTTCGACAACTCCGTCATGAATCAGGCCGTTTGTTGCGCAGGTGATTTGGCCACCGAGCACAGGCGTATCGAGTCGGCGAGGATCTCGATGGCCTTGGGCCGGGGGAAGCTGGCGCGCCAGGCGATGGCTACGGTTCGGAAGGGTGCTGGCGCAGTCAACGGACGCACCTCGATGACCCCAGGTGCATAGTGATGGCTGTGCACGGCCGACAGCGGCAGGATCGAAACACCCAGCCCTGAGGCAACCATGTGGCGGATGGTTTCCAGCGAGCTGGATTCGACCGTGGTGTGCTTGGACCCTTCACCTCCTTTGTTCAGCGTCGGGCAGGCTTCCAGCACCTGGTCGCGGAAGCAGTGGCCCTCGCCGAGCAGCAGCAGGCTCTTGTCGTTGAGCAGGGCGGTGTCGATGGTCTTCTTGGCCGTCCAGGGATGGTCGGCGGGCATCAGCGCACAGAACGGTTCATCGTACAGCGGCAGGGTCAGCACATCGGCTTCGTTGAACGGCAAGGCGATGATAACTGCGTCCAGCTCGCCGTTGCGCAGCTTCTCGCGCAGTACATGGGTGAAGTTTTCTTCGATGTACAACGGCATCTGCGGTGCGACGCGATGCAACTGCGGGATCAGGTGCGGGAACAGGTATGGGCCGACGGTATAGATGGCACCGACCTTGAGCGGCGCGGTGAGCTGATTCTTGCCGGCTTGAGCCAGTTCACGAATGCCCTGCGCCTGCTCCAGCACCTTTTGTGCCTGAGCCACGATGCTTTCGCCGACCGGGGTAAGGCGCACGGCGCTTTTGCTGCGCTCGAAAATCAGTACACCTAGCTCGTCCTCGAGCTTTTTCACGCCAACCGACAGGGTGGGTTGGCTGACGTGGCAGCGCTCGGCGGCATGGCCGAAGTGCTGCTCCTGGGCGAGCGTGACGATGTAGCGTAATTCTGTGAGGGTCATAACGTGCGTCCATGAAGTTGCGAGCCCAGCATAGCGGCTGCAATCGATAGACGCACGTTATCAGAGTTGCCCGTTTGTGACAGAAACAAAAAATATCAGCGGCGGTCCAGTGAGTAGACGAATGGTGCGACTACCTCAATGGTGCCGTTGGTCAGCAACTCGGCCGGTGGCTTGGGCACCGTGCCAGCTCGGCGGATCATTTCCAACGTCGCCCGGTCCAGTGATGCGCTACCAGAACCGCCTGCCAGGGTGTACGACACCACCTTGCCCTCGGCGTCGACCACGAAACGCAAGCGGTTGATACCTTGCAGGCCGCGGCGGCGAGCGTCTTCGGGGTAGCGCTTGTACTTGGCCAGATGGCGTAGCAGGTCGCTCTGCCAGGTCGGCAGCGCTTTGCTGTTGGCGGCGATGCTGGGTGCCGGTGCTGCCGATTTTTGCGGTGGCGTGTTGCTTGGCGGCGTGTCGGCTACCTGCTCTTTGGCCGGTGGCTCATCCTTTGGCGGCTCAGGCTTCTTCTCAGGTTTGGGCGGCTGAGGCTTGGGCTTTGGCTTGACCGGCTTGGCGACGGCGATCTTCGGTTTGGGCGCCTCGGCCACCTTCGGCAGTGGCGGTTCTTCGACCGGTGCCGGTGGCTGCGGGGCGGCTTTCGGAGGGGGCGGTGGCGCAGGCTCAGGCAGCGGCGCCAGCTCGACCATCATCGCTGCCGGTGGCAGTTCGATGGCCTGGGGCACCGACCAGTTGAGCGTCAGCAGCACGGCGACCACGTGCACGCCCAGCACGATCGCCAGGCTGACAGCGTAGCGCGCCACGTTTGAGCGCGGTTTCGTCATTTCTTGGCTGCCGTCTCGAGACCTACCAGACCGACCTTGAGGTAGCCGGCCGCGCGCAGGTTGTTCATCACTTCCATCAGGTCACCGTAATCCACGCCCTTGTCGGCCTGGAAGAAGATGGTGGTTTCCTTGTCGCCCTTGGTCTTGGCGTCGAGCATCGGGCCAAGCTGAGCCGGAGCGAGCACCTGATCGTCGCCGATATACAGCTTCTGGTCGGCCTTGACGCTGACGAACACCGGTTTCTCGGGCCGTGGCGCCGGCTTGGCGGTCGATGCCGGTAGGTCGACCTTGATGTCCACCGTGGCCAAGGGCGCTGCAACCATGAAGATGATCAGCAGCACCAGCATCACGTCGATGAACGGCGTTACGTTGATTTCGTGGTTTTCGGCGAGGTCGTCGCCACCTTCGTTCAGATGCAGGCCCATGGCTTACCCCACTTTCACCATGTGCGGGGCGGCGCGCTCGCTGCCTTGGTGGTCCAGGTCGCGGCTGACCAGCAGCAGCACCTGGGCAGAGGCGTCGGACACCTGCGCCTTGTAGCCGGCGATGGAACGGGCGAAGACGTTGTAGATGACCACTGCCGGAATCGCTGCGACCAGGCCCAGGGCGGTAGCCAGCAGGGCTTCGGCGATACCTGGGGCCACCACGGCCAGGTTGGTGGTCTGGGTTTTGGCGATGCCGATGAAGCTGTTCATGATGCCCCATACGGTACCGAACAGGCCCACGAATGGCGCGGTAGACCCGATGGTGGCAAGCACGCCGGTGCCGCTGCTCATGGCCCGGCCGCTGGCCGCTACCAGGCGCTCCAGACGGAAGCTGACGCGCTCTTTGATGCCTTCCTTCTCGCGGGTGTTGGCCGACAAACGCATCTCTTCGAGAGCGTCATGGACCAGGGTATGGGCAAGGGTGCCTTCTTTATTGGAGACATCGCTGGCTTCTTTGAGGCTGACCGACTTCTTCAACGCAGCGATTTCGCCACGCAAGCGGCGCTTGGCGCCCATTAGCTCGAAGCCCTTGGCGATCCAGATGGTCCAGGTGATGATCGAAGCGATGGCCAAGCCGATCATCACGATCTTCACGACGATATCGGCGTTCTTGTACATGCCCCATGGCGAAAGGTCGTGAGCCATGCCCAGCGAGGTATCTTCAACCAGCTGCTCAACGGCCGGGTCGGCGGCAGGTGCATTGGCCGCTGAGGTGGCCTGGCCTTCGGCGGCGGGCGCTGCCGGTGCTGCCGGTGCTGCTGGAGCGGCAGCGGCTGCAGGCGTTGCGGCATTGGCGGCAGGCTCATCGGCCATGGCTACCGGGGCCAGCACCAGGCTGAACAGCAGCGCGGCAATGGCGCGCCAGGCGCGCGACGGGTTTGGCGAAGCGGAGGGTTGAGTACGTGTCATGCTAGCCGGACCTGATGAAGAAGAAAGTGTATGTTCTCCAAGGCCTCGAGGTAGGCCGAGAACAGATAGGGGTGCCATTATTGCAAGTAATTCTTGTTAACAAAAGTAATATTGTTGCTTTATCAACCCGAGGCCTAGCCGTCTATCGTGTAATCCGGCTAGCCTGACCCTTTGATTCAGGGAGTTTTTCGATGTCAGGGCTTAGCGCGCTTATCGTGGGATGTGGTGATGTAGGAGGCCGGTTGGCCCGCCAGCTGCTGGCCAAAGGCTGGCAGGTCAGCGGTCTGCGCCGCTCTGTCGGGCAGCTTCCAGCGGGCGTTGCACCGATTGCCGCCGACCTGTCGGACCCGAGCATCCCGCAGGCCTGGCCGCAGCATTCGCCGGACTATCTGGTCTATTGTGTAGCTGCCAGCCAGCATGACGAGGTGGGCTATCAGGCGGCCTACGTCGACGGCCTGCGCCATGTGCTGGCGTGGCTTGCCCTGCGCGGCCAGCGCCCCCGCCGTCTGCTATTCGTCTCCAGCAGCAGTGTATTCGCTCAGAAGGACGGCCAATGGGTCGACGAATCGGCCGCCACCGAGCCTGAAGGCTATTCCGGCAAGGTTATGCTGCAGGCCGAGAGGTTGGCGCTGGCAAGTGGCATACCTGCCAGTGTGGTGCGCCTTACGGGTATCTACGGGCCGGGCCGCGAGTGGCTGCTGAGCCAGGTACGCCAAGGCTATCGGGTAGTCGAGCAGCCGCCACTGTACGGTAATCGGATTCATGCAGAAGATGCGGCAAGCCTGATGGCTTTTCTCTTGCAGGCCGATGCCGACGGCGTGGCGCTGGACGATTGCTACATCGGTGTCGACGACGACCCGGCGCCGCTGGCCGAAGTGGTGGGCTGGTTGCGGGCGTACCTTGGGGTCACCCAGTGGTCCGACGAACAGCGCGTGCGGCGTACCGGCAGCAAGCGCTGCAGCAACGCCCGAGCACGGGCGTTGGGTTGGGTGCCTGAGTATCCAAGCTACAAGGAAGGCTATGCAGCAATCCTGGCAGGCCAGCGCTGATCGATGAGCCAGCGCCGGCCCGGCTCAAGGTCGGGCGTTAGTCCCGTTTCAGCACCCACTGCTGCGCCCCTGGCGACAATTGCGGAATCTCATCTGCCTGGGCGGTATTGACTGCCTGGTAGATGGTCAGTTTGTTGCCGTCACGCTTGAAAATGAACGGCGCGCCGCGCTGGTTGCGCTCCAGCCACAGGCTATCGTTGCTGCCACCCATACTGGCGCAGTCGCCGGCCAGGCACAGGGCGAAACGATCCGGGCCTGGTAGCCCGGTAACAGTGCCGGTATCGCTGAAGCGAACGATACCGCCTTTGCCCTGGCCTTCGAGGACCTTCCAGTCACCACCGAGATAGGCCTGGTAAAGCGCCTTCTCAAAGCTAGCGCCCAGTGGCGTGTTACCGGGCTGTTCGACGCGCACGAAGGTTTGTTCGGCACCGCTCTGGCTGATGGCTTTGAGCTCGTCGCCATCGAGCTCTAGCTGTTCGGTCTGGCCGCCCTCGAAGCTCGCTTGCCAATTTTTCTGGTTGGCGCTGAGCTGGCCGTCAGCCGCCTCGAAGCCGTTGCTGTAGCTGGCCTGCTGATGCGCAACGTCGAGCTTCCATTCGAAGATCGGGCCGTTTTCGTTCAGTGCTTGGCGCAGGCTGCCGCCTTTGTTGGCGGCCTTGATGGCCTCCTGGTTGATCCAGGTACCGTTGAAGTCTTCAGGTTTGTGGCTGGCGCAGCCGCCCAGAAGCAGGGCTGCCAACGCGAGGGGCAGTGCTTGTCGCATGACGGGATAACCTTGCAAAAGAGGGTGACGGGCATGGCGCCCGTCACCAGGGACGTCATTCGATGACCAGGATGGCATCCATTTCGACCTGGGCGCCTTTTGGCAGCGCGGCTACGCCGATGGCGGCGCGAGCGGGGTACGGCTGTTCGAAGTAGCGGCCCATGACTTCATTGACCTTGGCGAAGTGGCTCAGGTCGGTGAGGAAGATGTTCAGCTTGACGATGTCCTTGAACGAACCGCCTGCTGCTTCAGCCACGGCCTTGAGGTTTTCGAACACCTGCACGGTCTGGGCTTCGAAGCCCTCTACCAGTTCCATGGTCTTTGGGTCGAGGGGAATCTGCCCCGACATGTAGACAGTGTTGCCGGCCTTGATCGCCTGGGAGTAGGTGCCGATAGCGGCAGGGGCCTTGTCGCTATTGATGACGGTCTTGCTCATGATGACTCCTTGCGGTTGGCGGACTACGTACGCATGCGGGTGATGCGGACCACGCCGGTCAAGGTACGCAGCTTCTTGATCACACGTGCCAGGTGCACACGATCATGCACGCTGACCACCAGTTGGACCACGCTGATACGGCCGTCGCGTTCGTCCATGCTGATCTTCTCGATGTTGCCGTCCGCCGCGTTGACGCTGCTGGCCAGCAAAGCAATCAGGCCGCGCTGGTGTTCAAGCTCGACACGCAGCTCGACGTTGAATTCGCCAGCGATGTCCTTGGCCCAGGAAAGCTGCACGCACTTTTCCGGGTTGTGGCGGATTTCACTGATATTGCGGCAGTTTTCCAGGTGCACGACCATGCCCTTGCCTGCAGACAGGTGGCCGACGATGGGGTCGCCCGGGATTGGTGTGCAGCACTTGGCATAGCTCAAGACCAGGCCTTCGGTGCCGCGAATGGCCAGCGGCCCTTCCGGCGCCGGCAGCTGTTCGCCTTCGGCAGAAAGCAGCCGGCGAGCGACCACGTAGGCCATGCGGTTGCCCAGGCCTATGTCTTCGAGCAGGTCTTCGATCAGCTCCAGGCGGTATTCGGCCAGAATGGCCTGGACGCGTTCCTGAGGGATTTTTTCAAGGCTGCTGTCGAAGCCGGTTAGCACTTTATTCAGCAGGCGCTCGCCAAGGCTGATCGACTCTGAACGGCGCTGCTGCTTGAGGGCATGGCGAATGTGTGTGCGCGCTTTGCCAGTGACCACGAAGTTGAGCCACGCCGGATTTGGCCGTGCGCCAGGGGCGCTGACGATTTCAACCGTCGAGCCGCTTTGCAGCGGTTCGGATAGTGGTGCCAGGCGGCGGTTGATGCGGCAGGCGATGCAGCTGTTGCCCACGTCGGTATGCACCGCGTAGGCGAAGTCGACGGCGGTGGAACCCTTGGGCAGCTCCATGATCCGGCCTTTTGGCGTGAACACGTAGACCTCGTCCGGGAACAGGTCGATCTTCACGCTTTCGATGAATTCCAGCGAGTTGCCAGCGCGCTGCTGCAGCTCGAGGATGCCCTTGACCCACTGCCGGGCGCGGGCGTGGTTGCCCTTGGGCTGCTCGTCTGCGTTGGACTTGTACAGCCAGTGGGCAGCGATACCATTGTTGGCCATTTCTTCCATTTCGCGGGTGCGAATCTGGATTTCGATGGGCACCCCGTGCATGCCGAACAGCGTGGTATGCAACGACTGATAGCCGTTGGCCTTGGGAATCGCGATGTAATCCTTGAAGCGCCCGGGCAGCGGCTTGTACAGGTTGTGCACCGCGCCGAGCACACGGTAGCAGGTGTCTACTTTGTCGACGATGATGCGGAAGGCGTAAACGTCCATGATCTCGTTGAAGGCGCGGCGCTTGCCCCGCATCTTCTTGTAGATGCCGTAGAGGTGTTTCTGCCGGCCGCTGATCTCGCCTGCAATACCATCGGCTGCCAGGCAATTGGCCAGCGATTGCTCGATTTTGGCGACGATCTCTTTACGGTTGCCGCGCGCGCTTTTCACCGCCCGGTGAATCAGCGACGAGCGCATCGGGTGCATGGCTTTGAAGCCAAGGTCCTCGAACTCCACGCGCACCGTATGCATGCCCAGACGATTGGCGATGGGGGCGTAGATCTCGAGTGTTTCCTTGGCGATGCGCCGGCGTTTTTCGCCGGACAGCACTTCCAGAGTGCGCATGTTGTGCAGGCGGTCAGCGAGCTTGACCAGGATCACGCGTATATCGCGGGCCATGGCCATGGCCATCTTCTGGAAGTTCTCGGCCTGCGCCTCGGCTTTGGTCTCGAAGTTCATCTGGGTCAGTTTGCTGACCCCATCGACCAGCTCGGCCACGGTCTCGCCAAACTGCTGGCACAGAGCTTCTTTGGCGATGCCAGTGTCTTCGATCACGTCGTGCAGCATGGCCGCCATCAGGCTCTGATGGTCCATATGCATGTCGGCGAGGATGCTGGCCACTGCCAGCGGATGGGTCACGTAGGGCTCGCCGCTGCGGCGGCGCTGCCCGTCGTGGGCCTGTTCGGCGTAGAAATAGGCACGCCGGACCAGGTTGACCTGTTCAGGCCCCAGATAGGTCGACAGCCGTTCGGCTAAGGCTTCTATGCCCGGCATGGTTTCACCTCTTGCCGAGCAAGAGGGCCTTGTGCCGCGCGACGTCGACAGGGCATGGATCAGACAGCCTCGTTGGACTCGTCCTCGAACGCGGCGAAGACCGGATCCTCGGTGACGATCTCTTCTGCAGCGATGAACTCAGGGGTCACGATGCCTTCGGCGATTTCGCGCAGGGCGACCACGGTCGGTTTGTCGTTTTCCCATGCTACGCGTGGCTCTTTGCCGCCGGTAGCCAGTTGACGGGCACGCTTGGTCGAGAGCATGACCAGCTCAAAACGGTTATCCACGTGTTCCAGGCAGTCTTCAACAGTTACGCGGGCCATGGTCTTCCTCAGTAGCAAATGCGATAGGCGTGCAGCCCAATACGGGCAGGCGGACTCGATAGTTTAAAAAATCACCAGCCAATAGGGAAGCGCTGTTTTATCGAGACTCCCGCAAGCCATTGATGTCATCGTACCCGTTGGGCGCAGGTTCAACCGCGAAAGGGCCGCAGCAGAGCTCTTCGATGCCTGTTCTGACGATAACCTCAGAGCATTGCATCCCGCAACAGCGGCGTCAGTTCTTCGAACAACGTCTGCACCGACCGTAGTGCCCGGCAGTCCGGGCGGGTCAGCAGCCACAACTGGGTATCGCACCCTGGCAGCGCCCCGCTCAACGCATCCACGCCCGGCAAGGCATCGACCATATAGTCAGGCAGCGCTGCCACGCCTAACCCGGCGCTGACCAACTGGGCGATGGTCGACATGCCACTGCACTGGTAGCGCGGGCTTAACCCAGGATACTGCTGGTTGCGCCAGACCACGGTGGGGTGGTCCTGCATCGAATCGTCGGGGGCGATCCACGGCACGCTGCTGGGCGATTCATTCAAGCGCTCGCGCCATTGCGGCTGACCGCAAATCACATAGGAGGTCGAACCCAGGCAGCGCCCGACCAAATGTTCTGGCGGAGTGTTGGTCAGGCGCAGGGCGATGTCCGCGTCACGCCGGCTGAGGTTGGCGAAGGTGTTGGAGGTGCCCATCTCCAGCGACAACGCCGGGTAGTTCGGCATGAACACAGCCAGCGCGGGCAGTAGCAGGCTGTGCATCACCGCCTCGGTGCAGGTCAAGCGCACGGTGCCGCTGACCACTTGCTCACCGCTGGTCATGGCGATGCGCGCAGCCTCAAGCGCCTGCTCGGCGCGTTCGGCCTGTTCGGCCAGGGCCTGGGCCGTGTCGGTCGGCAGGTAGCCCTTGCGGCTTTTCACGAACAGCGCGGTGCCCAGTGCCGACTCCAGCCGACGGATCGAGCGGAACACCGTGGAAACGTCGACCTTGAGCAGTTCGGCGGCCTTTGCCAATGAGCGCCCGCGTTCCAGTGCCAGTACCAGGGAGAGGTCGGCGTGGGTGATTTGATATTGCATGGGTGCACGCTCTGCTTGCCGAAATGCCAATGTCTGTTGCGCTAGGGCCATTTTATAGTGAAACGGCCCCCGGGAATCAATGCGCCCGGTCGGGTCATCAATCCCCACGATGGGAAAGTGAAAAACAACAACAGCTGCAACCATCGTCGCCCGTGAGGCGCCAGCCGTACCCCCACATCGCCGCAGCAAATCATAGGATGTAAGCCATGACGTCGGTCACCCCGTGCGCCAGTACTTCCAGCGAGATGAATGACTTTCTTCAGGCCCATCCGGATACGCAGTACGTCGACCTGCTGATTTCCGACATGAACGGCGTGGTACGCGGCAAGCGCATCGAGCGCGCCAGCCTGCACAAGGTGTACGAAAAAGGCATCAACCTGCCGGCCTCGTTGTTCGCCCTCGACATCAACGGCTCGACTGTCGAAAGCACAGGCCTGGGCCTGGACATCGGCGATGCCGACCGCATCTGTTACCCAATTGCCGGCACGCTGTCGGACGAGCCGTGGCAAAAGCGCCCCACCGCCCAGTTGCTGATGACCATGCACGAACTCGACGGTGCGCCGTTCTTCGCCGACCCACGCGAAGTGCTGCGCCAGGTGGTGAGCAAGTTCGACGCCATGGGCCTGGATATCTGCGCCGCGTTCGAACTGGAGTTCTACCTGATCGATCAGGACAACCTCAACGGCCGCCCGCAACCGCCGCGCTCGCCCATCTCGGGCAAGCGCCCGCAGTCGACTCAGGTCTACCTGATCGACGACCTCGACGAATACGCCGACTGCCTTCAGGACATGCTCGAAGCCGCCAAGGAGCAAGGGCTGCCGGCTGACGCCATCGTCAAGGAAAGTGCCCCGGCGCAATTTGAGGTCAACCTGCATCACGTCGCCGACCCATTGAAAGCCTGCGATTACGCGATCCTGCTCAAGCGGCTGATCAAGAACGTCGCCTACGACCATGAAATGGACACCACATTCATGGCCAAGCCCTATCCGGGCCAGGCGGGCAACGGTTTGCACGTGCACATCTCGCTGCTGGACAAGAAAACCGGCAAGAACATCTTCGCCCATGAAGACCCGCTGCAAAGCGATGCCCTGCGCCATGCCATCGGCGGGGTGCTCGAGACCATGCCAGCGTCGATGGCCTTTCTATGCCCGAACATCAACTCCTACCGCCGCTTCGGCGCGCAGTTCTACGTGCCGAACGCGCCAAGCTGGGGCCTGGACAACCGTACCGTAGCCGTTCGCGTTCCCACCGATAGCAGCGAGAATGTTCGCATCGAGCACCGTGTCGCAGGCGCTGATGCCAACCCCTATCTGATGCTGGCGGCCATCCTAGCCGGTATCCATCACGGTTTGACCAGCAAGGTCGAGCCCGGCCCCCCCATTGAAGGCAACTCCTACGAGCAACTGGAGCAGAGCCTGCCGAACAACCTGCGCGATGCCTTGCGCGCGCTGGATGACAGTGAAGTGCTCAACCAATACATCAGCCCGGACTACATTGATATCTTCGTGGCCTGCAAGGAAAGTGAGCTGGCCGAGTTCGAAGTTTCGATTTCCGACCTCGAGTACAACTGGTACCTGCACACGGTGTAAGCCCATGAGCGCAATTGCGGTCCCTTTGATCGGTATCAGCGCCTGCCGCCAGCAGGTGGGGAAGAACTCGTCGCATACGGTAGGTGACAAGTATGTCGAGGCAGCGGGCTTCGCCGGGTTGCCGCTGATTCTGCCGGCCCGTGATGGTGGCAGCGACAGCCAGGCCTTGCTGGCCCGGCTCGACGGCATTGTTTTCACCGGCTCGCCTTCTAATATCGAGCCGCATCATTACAATGGCCCCGCCAGCGCCGATGGCACACGTCACGACGTTGCCCGTGACCGCCTGACCTTGCCGTTGCTGCAGGCAGCAATTGCAGCAGGCGTGCCGGTGTTTTGCATCTGCCGTGGCTTCCAGGAATTGAACGTGGCCCTGGGCGGCAGCCTGCACCAACGCGTGCAGGAACTGCCCGGCTACCTGGACCATCGCGAACCTGAGGATGCGCCCCTGCAGGTGCAATACGGGCCTCGCCACCCTGTCAGCGTCGAACCTGGCGGGTTGTTCGAGCGCCTGGGCCTGGCTGCACAGTTTGAGGTCAACTCGCTGCACAGCCAGGGCATCGACCGCTTGGCCCCAGGCCTGCGGATCGAGGCACGGGCACCGGATGGCCTGATCGAAGCGGTGTCCATGCCCGATGCGCCAGGCTTTGTGCTTGGCGTGCAATGGCACCCTGAATGGCGTTTCGCCGACAACCCGGTCTCCCGGCGTCTTTTCCAGGCGTTCCGCGAGGCCTGCATTGCCCATGCTGCACGAGGGGCCTGAGCATCAGTCAGGTAAAAGTCCGGGATGACGCTCAACCGGCAGCGCGCTTTCAATGAGTGGAAGCAGGCCTTGGGAACGGGGCCTGTGAAAACAATTCCAATAGTTACGGCATAAACTCATGAGCAATTACACAGAAGCCGGCCGCCCACCCGATGTGGCCGACTCGGGCACCATTCAACGCAGCAAAGGCCTAGCCAAAGGCCGCCTTGGCCTGCTGGCCAGCGTGGTACTTGGCATTTCCACCATTGCGCCGGTCTACACCCTCACCGGCGCCCTTGGCCCGACCGTACGTGAGGTCGGTGCTCATCTTCCTGCCGTGTTCATCGTCGGTTTCCTGCCGATGCTGCTGGTTGCCTTGGGCTACCGGGAGCTCAATTCCGCCGAGCCGGACAGCGGCACTTCGTTTACCTGGTCGGCCCGGGCGTTCGGCCCGATGATCGGCTGGATCGGTGGCTGGGGGCTGGTGGTTGCCACTACCATCGTGTTGTCCAACCTGGCGGGGGTTGCCGTCGACTTTTTCTACCTGTTTCTTAGCCAGATCACTGGCCACCACGGCCTGGCAGCCTTGGCCGACAACCTGTTGGTCAACATCGCCACCTGTTGTGTGTTCATCGCACTGGCAGTGTGGATTTGCTGCCGCGGCATGGCCACCACCATGACCGTGCAGTATGGTTTGGTGGCGCTACAACTGTTGGTCTTGCTTGGCTTCGCCTTCGCGGCCTTCGGCGGCGCTACCGCACCGCCACCGCTGGCCTTCGATTTCGCCTGGTTCAACCCGTTTGGCGTCGAGTCGTTCTCGGCGTTCGCTGCCGGGCTGTCATTGTCGATCTTCATTTTCTGGGGTTGGGACGTTTGCCTGACGGTCAGCGAAGAGTCGGTCGGCAGTGAAGAGGTGCCAGGCAAAGCAGCAACCTGGACAGTGCTGCTGATCCTTGGCCTATACCTGATCACCGCCATCGCCACGTTGCAGTTCGCCGGCATCAGCGAGCAGGGTCTGGGCCTGAATAACCCACGCATCCAGGAAAACGTGTTTGCCCACCTGGCAGGCCCGGTGATGGGGCCGCTTGCGATTCTGATGTCGATCGCCGTGCTGGCCAGCACTGCAGCGTCGCTGCAGTCGACCTTCGTGTCGCCGGCCCGCACGTTGCTAGCCATGGGGTACTACGGCGCGGTGCCGCAGAAGTTCGCCAGCGTCTGCCCGCGTTCGCAGACCCCGCGTTATGCGACCATCTGTGCTGGCGTTGCGGCGGGGCTGTTCTACGTCACCATGCGCACCCTGAGCGAGAACGTGCTGGCCGATACCATCACAGCCCTGGGCATGATGATCTGCTTCTATTACTCACTCACGGCCTTTGCCTGTGTCTGGTACTTCCGCAGCAGCCTGTTCGGCAGCTTGCGCCACTTCTTCATGCGCGGCCTGTGCCCCCTGGTGGGCGGGGTGATCCTTTCGGTGATCTTCGTGCGGACGGTCATCGACAGCGCCTCACCGGAATTCGGCAGCGGCTCGCATGTGGCGGGGGTGGGCCTGGTGTTCGTGATCGCGGCGATCATCTCGGCGCTGGGGATCGTGCTGATGATGATCTCGCGGATGCGCGCACCGGCTTACTTCCTGGGCGCGACCTTGCGTCAGCAGGCCACGTTGCCATTGCCGGAATGAACGAAGGGGCCGCTATGCGGCCCCTTCCGTTTCAGCCTATCAACTGCTTGAGCAGCGCTTGATGGCGCTGCTGTTGTTTCTCAAGCTTGAGTTCTTCGGCGCGGGCGAGCGCGGCAGCATCACCCTCGCGGTTGGCCGCGAACACAGCTTTCAAATCTTCCAGCGCTTCGTCGAAGTCGTCATTGACGATGACGTATTCGTACTCATCGTAAT
The DNA here is from genome assembly GCF_046230725.1 of Pseudomonas sp. KCJK9000. Lineage (NCBI taxonomy): Bacteria > Pseudomonadati > Pseudomonadota > Gammaproteobacteria > Pseudomonadales > Pseudomonadaceae > Pseudomonas > Pseudomonas sp. KCJK9000. The sequence goes on from NZ_JBJJLN010000004.1 coordinate 144,707, forward strand.
GCACCATCTCGCTGACCGCTTCCTTCATACGCCCGGCGATGATCGCTTCGCTGTCCTGGCCGCGACCGTCCAGGCGCTGGCGTAGCGCTTGCTGGCTGGGCGGCAGGATGAACACCGAACGTGCCTCGGGCATCAGCTTGCGTACCTGCTGGGCGCCTTGCCAGTCGATCTCCAGGATCAGGTCGTTGCCCTGGTCGAGCACCTGCTGCAGGGCACTACGCGAAGTACCGTAGAAGTTACCGAACACTTCGGCGTGCTCAAGGAAGTCACCCTTGGCGATCAGCCCCTTGAAGTCGTCGTGGCTGACGAAGTGGTAGTTCACACCGTGCTGCTCGCCCGGGCGCATGGCACGGGTGGTGTGCGAGACCGAGACACTGACCCGCGGGTCGGCTTCGATGAGGGCAGTGACCAGGCTGGTCTTGCCGGCGCCAGAGGGTGCCGAAACGATATAGAGGGTGCCGCTGGTTGGATTCATGGTAGGGGTGGCCTTACTCGATGTTCTGTACTTGTTCACGCATTTGTTCGATCAACACCTTCAGGTTGACCGCCGCTTGCGTGCTGCGTGGGTCGAAGGCCTTGGAGCCCAGGGTGTTGGCTTCGCGGTTGAGTTCCTGCATCAGAAAATCCAGGCGCCTACCGGCGGCGCCGCCGGACTTGAGCACCCGGCGCACTTCGTTGACGTGAGTGCTGAGGCGGTCCAGCTCTTCGGCAACGTCGCTTTTCTGTGCCAGCAGCACCATCTCCTGCTCCAGGCGCTGCGGGTCGAGCTCGGCCTTGAGGTCGCCGAAACGATCGATGATCTTCTGCCGCTGGGCGGCGAGCATTTGCGGTACGAGGGCGCGCAAAGTGCTGACCTCTTGGGTCATGCTGTCCAGGCGTTCGTTGATGAGCTTAGCCAGCTCCTGGCCCTCGCGCTGACGCCCGGCCTTGAGCTCGGCCAAGGCTTCATCGAACAGCGCCACGGCTTCGGCGTTCAAGGCCTGCGGGTCAGTGGCATCGGCTACCAGCACGCCCGGCCAGGAAAGCACCTCCAGTGGATTGAGCGCTGCCGGTTGCTTGATCAGGCCGGCGACCTCTTCGGCAGCGGCGACCAGTTGCGCGGCCCGCTCGCGATCAACCTTGAGCGGCTTGCCGTTGCTGTCCTCATGCAGGCGCAGGGTGCATTCGACCTTGCCGCGTGAAAGGCCCTGGCGCAGGCCCTCGCGCACCGCGCCTTCAAGGTCGCGCAGGGCGTCCGGCAGGCGCAGGTGAGGCTCAAGATAGCGGTGGTTGACCGAGCGCAATTCCCAGACCAGGGTGCCTTGGCTGCCTGCGCGCTCGACACGAGCAAAAGCGGTCATGCTGTGCACCATGGGAACTACCTCGCGTAAATGAATTGAAGGCGCGCGATTGTAGCGCAGTGCGCCCTTGGCGCCCAATCCGGCCATGTTACAGAGCAGGTGCGCACAAATGGGAAAAGGCGACAGGCTGCCAGGCGCGCGACAATAGGCATGTCCTCTGCGGGCCACGGGCTCTATAATGGCCGGCAGATTCAAAGTCCCAGTACAGGTATCCCAGATGAAACGTCCAAGTGGTCGCGCCGCCGATCAGCTCCGCTCGATCCGCATCACCCGCAACTACACCAAGCACGCCGAAGGGTCGGTACTGGTCGAGTTCGGTGACACCAAGGTCATCTGCACGGTCAGCGTCGAAAACGGCGTACCGCGCTTCCTCAAAGGCCAGGGCCAAGGCTGGCTGACCGCCGAATACGGCATGCTGCCGCGCTCTACCGGCGAGCGGAACCAGCGCGAGGCCAGCCGTGGCAAGCAAGGTGGCCGTACCCTAGAGATCCAGCGCCTGATCGGCCGTTCGCTGCGCGCCGCGCTGGACATGAGCAAGCTCGGTGACATCACGCTGTACATCGACTGTGACGTGATCCAGGCCGACGGCGGTACCCGCACCGCGTCCATCACGGGCGCCATGGTCGCCCTTTGCGACGCGCTGGCCGTGATCAAGAAGCGCGGTGGCCTTAAAGGCGGCAATCCGCTCAAGCACATGATCGCTGCTGTGTCGGTGGGTATGTACCAAGGCGAGGCCGTATTGGACCTGGACTACCTGGAAGACTCCGCTGCCGAAACCGACTTGAATGTGGTCATGACCAGTGCCGGCGGTTTCATCGAAGTCCAGGGTACCGCCGAAGGTGCGCCATTCCAGCCTGAAGACTTCAACGCCATGCTGGCGCTGGCGCAAAAGGGCATGACCGAAATCTTCGAACTGCAGCAGGCCGCCCTGGCTGACTGACAGCTCCTGCAGGTAAAAAAAAGCCGACGTGAAGTCGGCTTTTTTTATGCTTCAGATGGTCAACGTCCAGTCGTAGTCGACGATCAGCGGCGCATGTTGCGAGAAGCGCGGCTGACGCGGCAGCCGAGCATTGCGCACGAAGCGGCGCAGGCCCGGGGTGAGGATCTGGTAGTCGAACCGGTAGCCCAGGTTGAGCATCTCGGCCTGCTCGTTGTCCGGCCACCAGCTGTACTGGTCGCCTTCACGGCTGACTTCGCGCAGGGCATCGACATAACCCATGTCGCCTGTAATCGCATCCATCCATGCCCGTTCCGGCGGCAGGAAGCCCGGCGATTGCTGGCTGTCACGCCAGTTCTTGATGTCCAGCTTCTGCTGTGCCACGTAGAACGAGCCGCAGTAGATGTACTCGCGACGTTTGCGACGCTGCTTGTCCAGGTACTTGGCGAAGTCGTCCATCAACTTGAATTTCTGGTTCAAGTCTTCGTCGCCGTTCATGCCCGAAGGCAGCAGCAGGCTGGCAATACTGACTTTGTCGAAATCTGCTTGCAGGTAACGCCCGTAGCGGTCGGCTGTCTCGAAACCCAGGCCGGTGATGACTGCCTTGGGCTGCATGCGCGAATAAAGTGCCACACCACCTTGGGCGGGTACCTCCGCGTCGCAGGCATAAAGGAAATAGCCATCGAGCTGGAAAGCTGGGTCGTCGAGTTCAAAGGCCGAGGCGCGGGTATCCTGAAGGCAGATGACGTCGGCATTCTGGGCTTGCAACCAGCTGAGCAAACCACGCTCGGCCGCAGCCTGAATGCCATTCACGTTCACACTGATGATCCGCATAAATGGCCCCAAAAATCTCGTGCGTGTATGATACCCGAGCTCAACCCATTTAGCTAAATCCGTGGTGTCCGGGACTTTACATGCAGCCGTATCAGCGCGACTTCATCCGTTTTGCCATCGATCGCGGCGTGCTGCGCTTCGGTGAATTCACCCTGAAATCGGGGCGTACCAGCCCGTATTTCTTCAATGCCGGCCTGTTCAACACAGGTTCCGCCCTGGCCCAACTGGGCCGCTGCTACGCGGCAGCCATCGTTGATAGCAAGATCCCCTTCGACGTGCTGTTCGGCCCAGCCTACAAGGGTATTCCCCTGGCGGCAGCCACTGCCGTGGCCTTGGCCGAGCAGCATCAGCTCGACGTGCCTTGGTGCTTCAACCGCAAGGAAGCCAAGGATCACGGCGAAGGCGGCAGCCTGGTAGGCGCCCCCTTGGCTGGTGATGTCCTGATCATCGACGACGTGATCACTGCCGGTACGGCGATTCGCGAAGTCATGCAGATCATCAGTGCACAGCGGGCCAAGGCCGCTGGCGTGCTGATCGCGCTTAACCGCGAAGAGCGCGGCAATGGCGAGCTTTCGGCGATCCAGGAAGTGGAACGTGACTTCGGCATTCCGGTGGTCAGCATCGTTTCGCTGACCCAGGTGCTGGAATTCCTGGCAGACGACCCGCAGCTCAAGCAGCACCTGCCGGCTGTCGAGGCTTATCGGGCGCAGTACGGGATCTGATCCTGGCTTGGTAATGCAAAAGGCGACCTTCGTGAGAGGGTCGCCTTTTTTGTTGCCTGTAGCGGCGCTTTTTCGCAGGTGAGCCCCACCGGTACGGTACTGCCGCTGGAGCGCAGTGACTTTCCGGTGGGGCGGGTTTGCCCGCGAAGCGGTTAGTACAGGTTAAGCGTGGCGCTTGCGATTAGTGATCAGGGTGCCGACACCGCTGTCGGTGAAGATTTCCAGCAGCACGGCATTCGGCACACGGCCGTCGATGATGTGCGAGCTGTTTACCCCACCCTGGACGGCTTCCAGCGCGCATTTGATCTTCGGCAGCATGCCGCCGTAGATGGTGCCATCGGCGATCAGCTCGTTGACCTGTTCGGTGGTCAGGCCAGTGAGGACTTCGCCTTGCTTGTCCATCAGGCCAGCGATGTTAGTCAGCAGCATCAGCTTTTCTGCCTTCAGCGCTTCAGCCACCTTACCGGCCACCAGGTCGGCATTGATGTTGTACGACTCCCCGTCGATGCCCACGCCAATAGGCGCGATCACCGGGATGAAGTCGCCTTTGACCAACATGTTCAGCAGTTCGGTGTTGACGCTGACCACTTCACCCACGTGACCGATGTCGATGATTTCTGGCTGGGTCATCTCCGGCGTCTGACGCGACACGGTGAGCTTTTTCGCGCGAATAAGCTCAGCGTCCTTGCCAGTCAGGCCGATGGCGCTGCCACCATGACGGTTGATCAGGTTGACGATGTCCTTGTTGACCTGACCGCCCAGGACCATCTCGACCACGTCCATGGTCGCGGCGTCGGTGACACGCATCCCATCGATGAAGTGGCTTTCGATCGACAGGCGCTTGAGCAGGTCGCCGATCTGCGGGCCGCCACCGTGTACGACCACCGGGTTGATACCCACGGCCTTCATCAGCACGATGTCACGGGCGAACCCGGTTTTGAGCTCTTCGCTCTCCATCGCGTTGCCGCCGTACTTGATCACCAGAGTCTTGCCGACAAAGCGGCGAATGTAAGGCAGTGCTTCGGACAAAACCTCGGCTACATGGGAAGCGGCTTCGCGATCGAGGGTCATGCAGGGCTCCTGTGAGGAACAGATAATCGGTCAGAACGGCAGTTGCAGCTCAGGGGCAACCCGCAGCAACTGGGCGCGGAAAACATCCTTGATACGTTGCAACTCGACGGCGCTGTCGGCCTCGAAGCGCAATACCAGCACCGGTGTGGTGTTGGAGGCGCGAACCAGGCCCCAGCCATTGGGGTAGTCGACCCGTACACCGTCGATGGTTGTCAGGCTGGCTTGGCCCCAATCGGCGTCGCGTTGCAATGCATCAATGATGCTGAATTTACCCTCGTCGGTCACATCAATATTGATTTCCGGCGTGGAAATATCGTTCGGGAAGGCGGCGAATAGGTCTTCGGCGCTCTGCGAGGCCTTGCTGAGGATCTCCAGCAGCCGCGCTGCGCTGTAGATCCCATCGTCGAAACCGTACCAGCGTTCCTTGATGAATATGTGCCCGCTCATTTCACCCGCCAGCAGCGAGCCTGTCTGCTTCATCTTCTTCTTGATCAACGAGTGGCCGGTCTTCCACATCAGCGCACGGCCACCGTGCTGTTCGATCAGCGGGGTCAGGCGGCGGGTGCATTTGACGTCGAAGATGATCTGAGCACCTGGATTGCGCTCCAGCACGTCCAGGGCAAACAGCATCAGCAGGCGGTCGGGGTAGACGATGCTGCCAGTATTGGTCACCACGCCCACACGGTCGCCATCGCCGTCGAAGGCCAGGCCGATGTCGGCGCCGGTTTCCTTGACCTTGGCGATCAGGTCTTCGAGGTTTTCCGGTTTGCCTGGGTCTGGGTGGTGGTTGGGGAAGTTGCCGTCAACCTCACAGAACAGTGGGATGACCTCACAGCCCAAGGCTTCGATCAGCTGCGGCGCGATCACGCCAGCGGCGCCGTTACCACAATCGACCACCACTTTGAGCTTCTTCGCCAGCTTCACGTCGTCGACGATCTGGTGGAAATAGCGATCCAGGATCTCGACCTTTTGCACACTGCCTTCGCCGCGCGGCACGTCGTTGGTCTTCAGGCGCGTCAGCAGGGCCTGAATCTGCTCGTTGGCCAGGGTGTCGCCAGCGATGACGATCTTGAAGCCGTTGTAGTCCGACGGGTTATGGCTGCCAGTGAGCATCACGCCGGACTTGCCAGCCAGCACATTGGCAGCGAAATACAATGCCGGAGTGGGCACCAGGCCAACGTCGCTGACCTGGCAGCCGGCATCGGCCAACCCTTTGATCAGTTGCTCGACCAGCATCGGGCCGGACAGGCGGCCATCGCGGCCTACCGAAATTTGCGGTTCGCCCTGGGCGAGGGTCTGGGCGCCGATGGCGCGGCCGATCCAGTAGGCCGTTTCGCCATGCAGGGTCTTGCCGACCACGCCGCGGATGTCATAAGCGCGGAAGATGCTATCCGGCAGCGCCGGAACCAGGTTGGCCATGTCGTTCATCGTGGGAAGCTCCGTTAGTCAAAGGCTTTTTCTGGCAGGCAAAAACAGCACGCTTGGACGGTGAAATCACCACAGAGTTCGCCATCCCTGGCCTGAACGGTCGTGGATGGGTCAGTGGCTACCAGAATGGCCGAAACCGCCTGTGCCACGCTGGCTTTCGTCGAAGTGCTCGACGATGTCGAAATGCGCTTGTACCACAGGGACCAGGACAAGTTGTGCAATTCGCTCGCCAACGGCGATGGTGAACGGCGCATTGCCCCGGTTCCAGCACGACACCATCAGCTCACCTTGGTAGTCCGAGTCGATCAGCCCGACCAGGTTGCCAAGCACGATACCGTGCTTGTGGCCCAGGCCCGAGCGCGGCAGGATCATCGCCGCAAGGCCCGGGTCACCGATGTAGATGGACAGGCCGGTGGGGATGAGCAAGGTCTGGCCCGGCTCCAGAACCGTGTCTTCCTTGAGCAGGGCGCGCAGGTCGAGCCCGGCGGAGCCTGGGGTGGCGTATTGCGGCAGTGGAAATTCACTGCCCAGGCGTGGGTCGAGGATCTTGGCTTGAAGAGCGTGCATGTAACTTATTGAACCTGATTGAGCCGTTCGGCGATGAAGGCGACCAGTTGGCGGGCGATCTTGCCCTTGCTGGTTTGCGCGAAGAGGGTTTGATGCTGCTGGCGGTCGATCACGGTCAGGGCATTTTCCTCGCTGTTGAAGCCGATGCTGGGGTTGGCCACATCATTGGCGACAATCAGGTCGAGGTTCTTGTCCTTGAGCTTGCGCGTAGCGTAATCGAGCAAATGTTCGGTTTCGGCGGCGAAGCCAACACTGAATGGCCGGTCGGCACGGCCAGCGAGGGTGGCAAGGATATCGGGATTGCGCACCATCTGCAGCAGCATGCCGTCGCCAGTCGTAGGATCCTTCTTGAGTTTTTGCGGGGCGACGACCTCGGGACGGTAGTCCGCAACCGCAGCTGAAGCGATGAACAAGTCGCATGGCATGGCGGCTTCACAGGCCGCGAGCATGTCCCGCGCACTGACCACGTCGATCCGCTGCACGCGATCAGGTGTGGGCAGGTGCACCGGCCCGGTCACCAGGGTGACCCGAGCACCGGCCTCGGCAGCCGCTTCGGCCAAAGCGAAACCCATCTTCCCAGAGCTATGATTGGTGATGTAGCGCACCGGGTCGATGTTTTCCTGGGTAGGTCCGGCGGTGATCAGCACATGCTTGCCGGTCAGTGCCTGGCGCTTGAAGCTTTCTGCAGCGCACCAGGCCAGGTCGGTGGCTTCGAGCATGCGCCCCAGGCCCACGTCGCCACAGGCCTGGCTGCCCGAGGCCGGGCCGAACACCTGGATGCCTCGGCTCTTGAGCAGTTCCAGGTTGGCCTGGGTGGCCGGGTCGCGCCACATCGCCTGGTTCATTGCCGGGGCCACAGCCACGGTGGCGTCAGTGGCCAGCACCAGGGTGGTCAGCAGGTCATCGGCCATGCCTTGGGCCAGCCGCGCCATCAGGTCGGCGGTGGCCGGGGCGATCAGTACCAGGTCGGCCCACTTGGCCAGTTCGATGTGGCCCATGGCGGCTTCGGCGGCAGGGTCGAGCAGATCCATGTGCACCGGGTGGCCGGACAGCGCCTGCAGAGTCAGCGGGGTGATGAATTCGGCACCCCCACGGGTCATGACGACGCGCACCTGCGCGCCGTGCTCCAGGAGTCGGCGAATCAGCTCGGCGCTTTTGTAGGCGGCGATGCCGCCTCCGACGCCAAGAACGATTCGCTTGCGATACAGCCGCTGCATAGGCTTGCCTTTTTCCAGTGAGAGCGGGCGACGACGTTTGAACATGCCTGCGGCAGAACGTCGCATGTACGAGGCGAAATAGATTAACACAGGGCCTAAATAGGCCGCAGCAAGGGCAGGGAGCAGCGATGAATATCAGGGAGTGGCCGCTGAAGGAGCGGCCGAGGGAGAAATTGTTGCAACGCGGCGCCGGGTTGTTGTCGGATGCCGAGCTGGTCGCAGTGCTGTTGGGCTCGGGCGTTTCCGGGCGCAACGTAGTCGACCTGGCGCGGGGGTTGCTGGCGCGTTTTGGTGGCCTCAGGCAGTTTCTGGAGGCCGACCGTGAAACCGTGTTGCGGGAGCCTGGCATGGGGCCGGTGAAGTATGCGCAGCTGCAGGCGCTGCTGGAGATTGGCCGGCGCTACCTGGACGCGGGCATCGAGCGCTCGCCAGCACTGGAGAGCCCAGTTGCGGTGCGCCGCTACCTCAAGGCCATGCTGCGGCATGAGAGCAGCGAAGTGTTCGGGTGTCTGTTTCTCGACTCCAAGCACCGGCCGCTGGCGTTCGAGATCCTCTTCAGGGGCACCATAGACCGGGCGAGCGTCTACCCGCGTGAAGTTGTGCGCCGGGCGCTGCAGCACAACGCGGCAGCGCTGATCCTGTGCCACAACCACCCCTCGGGCAGCTGCGAGCCTAGCCAGGACGACGTGCAGCTGACGCTGTCATTGAAGCGGGGCTTGGGGTTGATCGATGTGCGGGTGCTTGACCACATCATCATTGGCGACAGGGAGCCGCTGTCGATGGTCGAGCAGGGGTGGATTGGGGGCTGAGGTGCAGGCCTTCAGGTATTTGGCGCCTGGGAGATCGAGCGCCGCCC